>NZ_JAMRYM010000046.1:0-28024 GCF_023743255.1 Rathayibacter rubneri
GAAGCCGACCGGCGGACTCGCCAGCACCGGCGTCGAGGGCGGCTGGCTCTCGGCCGCGGCCGGGGTGGTGGTGTGCGGAGCCGGCGGGGCCGTGGTCGGGGCGACCGTGGGCTCCGCGGTCGGCGCCGTGGTGGGGGCCGTAGTGGGCTCCGCGGTCGGCGCGACCGTGGGCTCCGCCGTAGGCGCGACCGTCGGCTCGCCCGTCGGCACCGGCGTCGGCTCCGGCGTGACCGCCGTGCCGAACACCGACTCTGCCGAGCCGAGCGACGCCAGCACGGTCTCGCCGTTGGCGTCGTCGACCGCGTCGTTGTCCGTGACCACGAAGACCTCGCCCGAGCCCGTGGTGCCGAGCCCCTCGAGCTTCTCCTGCGTCCAGCCGTCGCCCGCCTCGAGCGCCGGCAGTACGTCGGCGGCGAGCGTCTTCTCGAGCATCGGCAGGTCCTCGCCGACCGCGGCGCCCGGACCCGCGGGCAGCGGGACCGTGTAGATGGCCTTGAGGGCGGCATCCGGACCGTTGCGCTTGTCGCGCTCGATCACGGCGAGCGTGCCCGCCGGGGTCAGCGTGATCTCGGAGAGGCCGTTCCAGTCGCCCTCGACTCCGGAGGGAGTCTCGAGCGGGTAGCCGAAGAAGCTCCAGGTGCCGGCAGCGACGTCGTAGCGGCCCAGGCGCACCACTCCGTCGGAATCGATCGAGGCCTCGCGCTGCAGCGCGGTCCAGACGATCTCGCCGTCCGTCCCGGACTCGATGGTCACGCCCTCGAAGCCCTGCGAGCCGAGCGCATCGGCGACCTCGGCCGGCAGCGCGATTCGCTCGAGCACCGCGGCGGACGCGTCGAGGCGCAGCAGGGCGTTCTCGGGTCCGGTCGCGCCCTCGGTCACGGCCCAGAAGCCGCCGTCGGCGCGCGCCGCGATGCCCTCGAGGTCGAGGGCGGCCGGCTCGCCGCCCTCGGTGACGGTCGTCGTCGCGTCCAGCACCGCGGGGGTGACGGAGGTGTCGATCGAGTGGATCGTGCTCGGCGCGTACGCGCTGTCGCTCACGGCGTAGAGGCGGTCGGCGTCGGCCGGGTCGCTCGAGAGGCCCGACAGAGCGCCCCAGGGGAGCGGTGATCCGTCGACGTCGGCCGAGACGAGCGTGGGGAACGCCGGGGCGGAGGCGCCGAGCGCGTAGAGCTGCACCGTGGCGCGCAGAGCGGCCTCGGCGTCGTCGGTCTCGCTCGAGACGACGAGCAGGTCGCGCTCCGGCAGGGCGAGGAGCCCCTCCGGACCGGGCGTCGAGGGCAGCGCCTGCACGAGGCGCGGCGAGGTCGGGTCCGAGACGTCGTACACGGCGACGAAGTTCGCGCGCTCGGCGCCGACGAAGACGTAGGGCACGCCGTCGAAGGTCGCCGAGAGCAGGCCCTCGGGCTCGGAGCCCTTCGCGTCGGAGCGCTTGTCGGGGTAGAGACCGAGGCTCACGGCGAGGTGGTCGAAGGTGTTCCCCGCGTCCCACTGCACCGCTCCGGTGGCCGCGTCGAGGATCGACCAGCCGCGCGTGCCGCCCTTCCAGTCGCCCTCGTTCGCGATCGCGACGTGCGCGTCGCCGACCCAGCCGATGGCGTCGGGCTCGCGCGGCGCATCCGTGATCGAGCCGGTGAGCGAGATCGTGTCGTCGTCGAGGGTGTCGACGCCGTCGACCGAGACGGTGCCCGCGGAGTAGGAGGTGAGGACCTCGCGCGAGGCCAGGTCGACGATCGCGACCGCGTTGTTCTCCTGCAGGGTCACGGCGACGGCCGTGTCGGCGGGGTTGATCGAGACGTACTCGGGCTCGGGGTCCTCGGGTGTGTCGAGGCCCGCGAGCCCGGAGAGGGAGACGTGCTCGGCGACCCAGCTGGAGGGGTCTCCGGCCAGGTCCATCACCACGAGCTCGCCGGCGGGCGCCTGCGGCAGGTCGCCCTCCTCGGCGCCCTCGGGGGTGAACTCCTCGTCGCGCTGGTTCTCGATCGCGATGACGGCGGTGTCGCCGGCAGTGGTGACGTCGATGGAGTCGGGCTGCCCGCCGAGCTCGATCGTCGCGACGGGCGCGAGGTCGGAGGCGTGCAGCACGCTCACGTGGCCGGAGGGGTTCGCGAAGTCGCCGTCGCTCGTGTCGACGACCGCGAGCACGTACTCGCCGGTGGCGTAGACCGAGGTCGGCTCGCCGCCGACTCCGACGCCGCCGAGCGGCTTCGGCGTCTCGGGGTCGCTGATGTCGAGGACGTTGATGCGCTGGCCGGCCGAGTCGGTCGAGTACACGAGGCGGCCGTCGGGCGACGCGCTCGAGATCTCGGCGACGGCGGAGTCGACCGCCGGGTCGGCCGCGTTGAGGTACGCGGGCACCGTGGCGATGCGGGTGAAGAAGGAGTCGCCGCTCGCCGCAGCGGGCAGGGCGGCTCCGAGCGTGCAGCTCGCGAGGGTGAGGACGATCGCGGCGCCGGCGGCGCGGCGGGGGGCATGAGGACGGGGCACGGGTCTCCTGAGCGGGTTCGAAGGGAACCCGCCCACGCTGGTCGGCCCGGGTGAACGCGCGGTCGCCGCGACATGAACGCGCGGTGCCTCCCGCTGATCGGGTGGGTCTTGGTACGCCGCTGCGCGCTGCTCGACCGGCGGAGGGACGAGGACCCGGCGGGGGAGGTGCTTGCTGATCGAGTAGCCCGCGCAGCGGGCGTATCGAGATCCACGTGCTCCGGGAGGGTGGGTCTCGATACGCCGCTGCGCGGCTACTCGACCAGCGAGGGGCCTCGCAACTAAGGCTGAGGGTGGGAATCCGGGGCGATGGCGGCCGGATCGGTCCACTCAGCCTTACTTGTGAGGGCGAGGGCGCTCTCCTCGCCTTGCTGATCGAGTAGCCCGCGGAGCGGGCGTATCGAGATCCACGTGGTCCAGAGTGGCGTGTCCCGATACGCCGCTGCGCGGCTACTCGACCAGCGGGGGGCGCGTCAGCCCCGCGGCGGCCGTTCCCCACGACGACAGCGCGGAGCGGACCCGCTCGTCGCGCGCCAGCCCCAGCGCCTCGGCGTACGCGCCCTCCAGCACGTCGTCGATCCGCACCCGCGAGCCCGTCTCGGAGGAGCGCACCGCCGCCTCGACCATCGCCAGGCTCCGCACGTTCGCGTGCACCTCGCCCGAGGGCGTGCTCCCGGTGCGCAGTGCCGAGACGAACTCGGCGAGCGAGCCGTGGATCTCCTCCGGCACCGGTTCCAGCGCCGCCGTCGTCACCTCGGCGGAGTCGCGGGACTGCACCTGCGGCGCCCCGTCGCCGTCCCAGCGGGCCGTGCCGCCGGCGCCGTTCACGCGCCAGCTGCCGTTCCACGACGTCTCGAACCCGTCGGCGCACCAGCTGCCCGTGTAGGTGAAGCGCAGCCCGCCGGCGAACTCGAACACCGCGGTCGCCGCGGCGCCGTCGGCGTACCAGCTCCACTCCGGGTTGTACTCCTCGCAGTACACCGACACCGGGTCGCGGTCGAGCAGGTACCGCGCCGCGTCGAACGCGTGGATCGCCATGTCGACGAGCAGCACGTGCGGCATCTCCTCGCGGAATCCGCCGAAGTGGGGCGCCTTCGCGAAGTCGACGGTGGCGGTCCCGAGGGTCCCGAGCTCGGCGATCTGCGCGCGGAACGCGGCGATCGCGGCGTAGTACCGGCGCGACTGGCTCGTCATCAGCAATCGACCCGACGCCTCCGCCGTCGCCGCGAGTACGAGCGCCTCGGTGACGGTCGGCGCGATCGGCTTCTCGCAGAGCACCGGCAGACCGGCGAACAGCGCCTCGGTGCTGACCGGCAGGTGCGCGCGCGGCACGGTCACGTTCACCACGGCGTCGGCGCCGGAGCGCGCGGCGACCTCGGCGACGGAGGTGCCGATCGCGACCGGCGCGACCCCCTCCTCCGCCGCGGCCCGCTCGGCCAGAGCGGTGTCGAGGTCGACGAGCCCGACCAGCTCGACGTCGGCGGAGTCGCGGAGCGCACGCAGCCACGCGCGTCCCATCGCCCCCGCGCCGACCTGGACGATGCGCACGGGAGCGCTCATCGGACGAGCGCGCCCTGGTAGTCGTGACCGGTGTAGAAGTCCTCGGTCTCGTAGCGCTGCAGCACGGGCAGCGTGCGCTCGGGGCGGAGGGTGCGCGCCCACTCCACTCCGTTCGCGATCACGCGCCGCACGTCGGCGTGGTGGTACACGGGGTAGTCCTGGTCGCCCGGCGAGAAGAAGAACACCTTGCCGTGCCCCCGCTTCCAGGTCATGCCCGAGCGGAACACCTCGCCGCCCGAGAACGTCGAGAGGAACACCAGCTCGTCGGGCGCCGGCACGTCGAAGAACTCCCCGTACATCTCCTGCTGCGGGATCACGAACGGGTGGGGCACGCCCTGGGCGATCGGATGCGTCGGGTCGACGGTCCAGACCAGCTCGCGGTCCTGCTCCGATCGCCAGCGCAGCGTGCAGGTCGTGCCCATGAGCTTCCCGAAGATCTTCGACCAGTGGCCGGAGTGGAGCACCAGCAGTCCCATGCCCGAGAGCACGTGCCGGTGCACGCGCTCGACGACCTCGTCCGCGACCTCGCCGTGCGCGGCGTGCCCCCACCAGACGAGCACGTCGGTGGCGGCGAGGACCTCCTCGGTCAGCCCGTGCTCCGGCTCGTCGAGCGTGGTCGTCGACACCTGCGCGCGCTCGCCGAGGTTCTCGGAGATGCCCGCGGCGATGGTCGTGTGCATGCCGTCCGGGTAGATCGCGCGCACCTCCTCCTCGATCTGCTCGTGGCGGTTCTCGCCCCAGACGAGGACGCGGACGGGGGAGGAGGGAGTGGTCACGGAGGGTCCTTCACTGGTCGGCACTGACGTGGTCACGGCGAGCGGTTAACCGCTTTACCGCGGTGTCCAGGATGATGGACGTCACCGCCGCTCGTCAACCGCGAGGGGCGACGAGCGGAGGAGCACCATGGCGACCATGCGCGACGTCGCCGAGCGCGCCGGCGTCTCGATCGCCACCGTCTCGTTCGTCGTCAACGACTCCAAGCCGGTGACCGCCGAGACACGTCAGCGCGTCGTCGACGCGATGGCCGAGCTCGACTACCGGCCGCACGCCCTCGCCCGGGCCCTCGCCCGCCGCCGCTCGATGATCCTCGCGGTCGTGTTCCCGCTGGTGCGCCCGCGCCTGCTCAACACCGCCACCCTCTTCTTCGCCGGAGCGGCCGAGGCGGCGGCCGAGCGCGGCTACTCGATCGTGCTCTGGCCCTCGCTCGACTCGTCCGAGCGCCTCGCCGGCCTCCGCGCCGACGGGCTCGTCGACGGCGTCGTGCTGATGGAGGTGGCCCTCGACGACGACCGCGTCGAGGTGCTGCGCGCCTCCGGAACGCCCTTCGCGCTGATCGGCCGCACGCGCGACCCCTCCGCTCTCGACTGGGTCGACATCGACATCGAGGGCATGGTCGAGGAGTCGCTCGCGCGCCTGGCGTCGCTCGGGCACGAGCGCGTCGCCCTGGTGCTCGGCGGTCCCGAGCGCGTCGAGGGCTTCGGAGCGAACGCCCGCGCCCGTGAGACGTTCCGGCGCGTGTCAGGGGAGCGGGGTCTCTCCGGAGTGCTGCTCGAGGCCGAGGAGTCGGCTCGCGGCGGACGCGCGCTCGCCGCGGAGCTCGGCGACGCGACGGCGGTGCTCGTGTTCGACGGAGGCATCGCCCTGGGTCTCGCCCACGAGCTGCGGCACCGCGGAGTGGGCGTGCCCGACGACGTCTCGATCGTGCTGCTCGCCTCGACCCCCGATGTGGCCGACTTCGGCGACCCCGAGCTCGACGTGCTCGTCTCGCCGGCGCACGAGCTGGGGCGCAGGGGTGTGGAGGCGCTGCTCGCGCGGCTCGAGGATCCGGCCGCCCCGCTCGTGCAGGAGCGCATCGGCGGGGAGTGGCGCACCGGCGGATCGGTCGCGCCGGCCGGGCGGGGGAGCGGACCGGATCAGCCTCGGAGCGACCGCGGGTAGCGCTCGGTCCGGTCGCGCCCCCGGCTCGGAGCGCGCGTGGCAGGCGGCTGAACGGCGACGCCGACGAGGAGCCCGAGCGCGCTGCGGTGCCCTGCCGTGTGTGCGGCGAGGCGCGCGCCCTCGTGGACGACAGGAGTGGTGACATCGTGATCGTCACGACAGGATGACGCGATGCGCATCACCTACGACCCCACTGCCGACGCGGCGTACGTCATGATCGCGGACCGGATCGCGGACGGCGCGGCCGTCCAGCAGCTCGATCCGATCGTGACTCCCGGCGGCCTGGGCGAGGTCGTCCTCGATTTCGATGCGGGTGGCCGGCTTCTCGGCGTGGAGATCCTGAACGCGCGAGAGGTCCTGCCCGGCTCTGTGATCGATGCGGCTCTGAGGCACTCGTCGAGCGACGGTCAGCGCACTGCCGAGGACTGAGGCGGCCGTCCTCGTTGCTCCCGGGTCGAGACGGCCGTCAGGGCACGATCGCGTCGATGTACCCGCCGTCGACCCGCACGGCCGCGCCCGTGGTCGCCGAGGCCAGGGGCGACGCGAGGTAGACGACCATGTTGGCGATCTCCTCCGGCTCGATCAGCCGCTGCAGCAGCGAGTTCGGCCGGTGCAGCCGCATGAACTCGCGCTGCGCCTCGTCCCACGGCAGCGACGCGTCGACCAGCTCGTGCACGAAGTCCTCGACCCCGCCCGTGTGCGTCGGGCCCGCGAGCACGCTGTTCACCGTGACTCCGGTGCCCGCCGCCGCCTTCGCGAACCCCCGGGACACCCCGAGAAGCGCCGTCTTCGACACCCCGTAGTGGATCATCTCGGCCGGCGTCGCGACGGCGGAGTCGCTGCCGATGTACTGCACGCGACCCCAGCGCCGCTCGATCATGCCGGGCAGGTAGGCGCGGGTCAGGCGCACGCCGGTCAGCACGTTGACCTCGAAGTAGCGCCGCCACTCGTCGTCGCTGATCGCGAGCGGATCGGCGCTGCCGAAGATCCCGAGGTTGTTGACGAGGACGTCGACGGTGGGGACGTCAGCGAGCAGCGCGGCGCTGCCCTCATCGGTGGCGAGATCGGCGGCGACTCCGCGGACGGACGCCTCCGGTACCTGCTGCAGCACCTCCGCGACGGCCTTGTCGATCGAGCCCTGCGATCGGGCGTTGACGACGACCTCGGCGCCGGCCCTCGCGAGCCCGACGGCGATCGCCAGCCCGATGCCCTGCCCGGACCCGGTGACCAGGGCTGTCTTCCCGGTGAGATCGATCGCGATCATGCTGCTCCGTTCCGCGGTGCGCACGATGCGCATCGCTCCTCCGATCGTGCCGGGTGCGAGCGGAGGAGGGAAGGCTCCTCCCGCCCTTGCGCCCCTCCGCGTCCCGCGCGTACCGTGCTGGAGTACCTCGTCGCGAGCCGCGACGTCGGTGCGGCCACCACACCGGCCGACCGGACGGCTCGCGGACACGGGGGCTCCCCGCACGGAAGACGGTCCTTTGCGCATCAGCACCGGTACTGCGTCCACGACGCAGACGCTGACCTCGCACTGACGACCCCCGTGCCCGCCCGCTGAGGGCGAGGCTTCCGCACGCCGGGAGCCCGGTGGTCGTCGCGCGCCGACACACCACCACCGGGAGCACCGTGCCCTCCATCACCCCACCCTCCGTCGTCCTCACCGACTGCTCGTTCGCCTGGCCCGACGGCGATGTCGTCCTCGACCGGGTCGCCGCCGCGTTCGGCCGCGGCCGCACCGGGCTCGTCGGGGCCAACGGCGCCGGCAAGTCCACGCTCGTCCGGCTCGTCACCGGCGATCTCGCCCCGACGCACGGCACCGTCTCGACGACGGGGCCGGTCGACCTCCTGCCGCAGCGGCTCCGGCGCGGGCCCGACGACAGCGTCGCCGACCTGCTCGGGATCCGCGGGAGGCTCGACGCGCTGCACGCGATCCTCGGCGGCGACGCCGATCCGCGGCACTTCGACGTGCTCGGCGACGACTGGGATCTCGACGCCCGGGCGGCCGCCGCGCTCGGCGAGGCCGGTCTCGACATGGACCTGCGCAGGCCGGTCGCGACCCTCTCGGGTGGGCAGGCGGTCCTCACCGCGGTGACCGGGGTCCGCCTCCGGAATCGCCCGATCGCCGTGCTCGACGAGCCCACCAACGACCTCGACCGCCGGTCGCGCGGCCTGCTGCTCGACCTGGTCGACCGGTGGCGCGGCACGCTGATCGTGGTCAGCCACGACCGGGAGCTGCTCGAGCACGTCGACGAGATCGCCGAGCTGCGGGGCGGGGCGCTGCGCACCTCCGGAGGCACCTTCTCGGAGTTCGAGGAGCGACTCGCCCTCGAGCGGGCGGCGGCCGAGCGCGATCTGCGCGACGCCGACCAGGTGCTGCGCGCCGAGAAGCGGCAGCGGATCGAGGCCGAGACGACCATCGCGCGGCGGGCGAGGGCGGGCGCCCGATCGGCGGAGTCGATGCCGAAGATCCTCGCGAACGCGCGGAAGAACCGGGCCGAGGGCACCGCCGGGCGCCTCCGCTCCGGTCACGGCGAGGCGGAGGCGCGCGCCCGCGAGCAGGTCGACGCGGCCTCGCGGGCGATCCGCGACGACGACGCGGTCCGCATCGAGCTGCCGGATCCGGGGGTGCCGGCGGGGCGGCGCCTGGCCGAGATCACGGTGCGGGGCCGCACCACGGTGCTGCAGGGGAGCGAGCGGATCGCCGTGGTCGGCGCGAACGGCACGGGCAAGACGACGCTGCTCGAGCAGCTCGTGCGGGCGGAGGCGCGACCACATCCGATCGCGGACACGCACGCCGCCCCGCTCACCGACCGGGTCGGCTGGCTCCCGCAGCGCCGGGAGGGACTGCTCGACGACGACCGCACGGTGCTCGAGCACGTGTCGCGAGCGGCGCCCGCCGTGCCGACCGGCGAGCTGCGCAACTCGCTCGCCCGCCTGCTCCTCCGCGGCGCGATCGTGGACCGGACGGCGGCGACGCTGTCGGGAGGGGAGCGGTTCCGCGCCGCCCTCGCCGGGCTCGTGCTCGCGCGGCCGGCTCCGCAGCTGCTCGTGCTCGACGAGCCGACCAACGACCTCGACCTGGCGACGACCGACCACCTCGTCGACGTGCTCGCGGCCTGGCGGGGCGGGCTGGTCGTGGTGAGCCACGACGAGGCGTTCCTGGAGCGGCTGGGGCTCGACGGGCGGGTGGTGCTGGACGCCCCGGCGGGGCTCGTCAGCCGCGGCGACTCCGGATGATCAGCACGGCTCGAGCCACGCGTGCGCCTGCGTCCTCGCTCGGGGCTGCTCGACCAGCAGGGATGGCGACAGGCTCCCCTGTGAGCGTGCCGTCGGGCGCTCGCCGGGGAGTCTGCGGTGCCGTCTCCGCCCAGCGCCGGTCATCGACTCGATCGACGATGACGAAGCCTCCGAGGGCCTCCTTCAGGGCGGCGGGATCGATGCCGGCCGTCTCGATGCCGTCGAAGCACGGCTCGTCGAGGCCGTCGAGGCCCGGGTCTGCGCTGAACGCGCAGAACTCCATCGATCCGCCGGGGGCGACGTGCAGATCGCCGTACGCGCCGACCAGCTCGGGCTCCGGAGCGGAAGTGCATGCTGCGAGACCGCCCAGCAGCGCGAGTGCGGCGACGATGCCCTGCGCCCGCCTCACGACGCCGCCGCCAGCGTGCACCGGTAGCGCGGACGGTCCGGCCAGCGCGGGTCGACGGGAGAGGGCGCGTCCGTGAATCCGAGGCGCCGGTAGAAGCCGATCGCGTCGTCGTCGGTCCGGGCGACGATCGCAGGCCCTGTCCTGCGTCGAGTCGCGACCGCGCAGTGCTGAGATGACGCGAAGCGGGCTCCGCTGGCGTCGAGTCGGCAGAAGTTGTCGTACTCGACCTCGAGTACGACAACTTTCGAGGACTCGACCGTCCGCTCAGCCCGCGTGGTGCCGCCCGATCGGCAGCACCAGCGGTGTGCGCGAGACCGGGTCCTCGATGATCCGCGACTCCATCCCGAACACCGCGCGCACGACCTCCGACGTCACGACCTCGGCCGGCGTGCCGGACGCGTACAGCGCGCCGGCCCGCACCGCGAAGAGGTGGTCGGCGTACCGCGCCGCGAGGTTCAGGTCGTGCAGCACGATCACGATCGTCGTGCCGCGCGAGCGGTTGAGGTCGGTGAGCAGGTCGAGCACCTCGATCTGGTGCGAGACGTCGAGGTAGGTGGTCGGCTCGTCGAGCAGGAGCACGTCGGTGCGCTGGGCGAGGGCCATCGCGATCCAGACGCGCTGGCGCTGGCCGCCCGAGAGCTCGTCGACGGGACGGTCGGCGATCTCGAGGGTGCCGGTGGCGCGCAGGGCGTCCTCGACGATCGCGTCGTCGTCGGCGGAGGACCCCCGGCCGAACCAGCCGCGGTGCGGGTATCGGCCCCGCGCGACCAGATCCGAGACCGCGATGCCCTCGGGCGCGATCGGGGTCTGCGGCAGCAGCCCCACCTGCGTCGCGACCTGCTTGGTCGGGAGCTTGTGGATCGCCCGCCCGTCGAGCAGGACGGCTCCGGTGCGCGGAGTGATGAGCCGCGCCATCGCGCGCAGCAGGGTCGACTTGCCGCAGGCGTTCGCTCCGACGATCACGCTGATCGCACCCGTCGGCACCTGGAGCGAGAGGCCGTCGACGACGACCCGCTCGTCGTAGGCGAGCGTGACGGAGTCGATCGCGAGGGAGCGGTGAGCGGAGGCGGCCGGGGTCGCGGAGGTGGTCGATGCGGTCACAGAGTGCCTCCGGTGCGGGTGCGTCGGGCGAGGAGCCAGAGCAGGAACGGCGCGCCGAGCGCACCGGTGACCACTCCGACGGGGAAGCGGGCGCCCGAGAAGGCGAGCCCCGCGACGTATTGGGCGACGAGGTCGGCCGCGAGCACGACCACCACGCCGACGAGGGCGGACGGCACGAGCAGCGACCGCGCCTCCGGGACGATGCGCCGGGCGATCGGACCCGACACGAACGCGATGAACGCGATCGGCCCCGTGGCGGCGGTCGCGACCGAGACGAGGCCCACGGCCACCGCGAGCAGCGCCGTGCGGTCGCGCCCGACCCAGGCGCCGAGCGCGGTGGCGGAGTCGTCGTCGAGCTGGAGCACCTGCAGCCGCCCCGAGAGCAGCAGCGCCAGCGGCACCAGCACCAGCATCGCCAGGGCGAGCGGCGGCACGCCCGCCCACATCGCCGAGTTGAGGCTGCCGGTCAGCCAGCGCAGCGACTCCTGCACGTCCTCGAAGTCGGCCCGCGTCTGCACGTACGCGATGACGCTCTGCAGCATCGCACCCACCCCGATGCCGATCAGGATCAGGCGCGCCCCCGCGACTCCGCCCCGCCCCGCGAGCCCGGCGATGACGAGCGCGGTCAGAAGGCCGGCGACGACGGCGATCACCGAGACGGCGATCCCGGACAGTCCGAGGAACGCGATCGCGACGACGGCCGCCGCGCTCGCCCCGGACGTGATGCCGATGATGTCGGGGCTGGCGAGCGCGTTGCGCAGCAGCGTCTGGAAGATCACGCCGCCCATGCCGAAGCCCGTGCCGACCAGCACGGCGGTGAGGGTGCGCGGCAGGCGCAGGGTGCCGACGGTGAACGACGCCCCGGGCACCGTGTCGCCGAGGATCACCCGCACGACCTCGACGGGGGAGTAGAAGGTGTTGCCGACGCTCAGCGACACGAGCACGAGCACGAGCGCGACGGCGGCGAGGATCGCGCAGCCGCGCGCGTCGCACCGCGCGCGGCGTGCCCGCCCGGCGCCGATGCCCGGCGCCACTCCGGAACCGTCACCGGACGAGCGGAGCGACGTGGCGGCGCTCACAGGGCCCGCACCTTCGAGCGGCGCACGATCGCGATCAGCACGGGGGCTCCGATCAGGGCGGTGACGATGCCGACCTCGACGTCGCTGGGCCGCGCGACGACGCGCCCGACGACGTCGGCGGTGAGCAGGAGCAGTGCGCCGAGCAGGGCCGAGGCGGGCAGCAGCCACGCGTGCGCGGGCCCGGTCAGCCGGCGCGCGAGGTGCGGGACCGTGAGGCAGATGAATCCGATGGGCCCCGCGACGGCGGTGGCGGCACCGCAGAGCAGCACGGCGGCGATGCCGGCGACGAGGCGGATGCGGCCCACACGCCGGCCGAGCCCGGTCGCGAGGTCGTCGCCCAGCGCCAGGGCGTCCAGGCCGCGCGCGCTGCCGAGCGCGAGCACCGCGCCGACGGCGAGGAACGGCAGCACCTGCAGGATCCCGGTCGTCTCGGCGCCGCCGACGCCGCCGACCTGCCAGAAGCGGAAGCGGTTGAGCGTCTCGTCCTGCGTGAGCAGCACGGCGCTGATCAGGGAGGTGAGGGCGGCGGCGGTCGCGGCTCCGGCGAGGGCGAGCGTGAGCGGAGTCGCTCCGTCGCGGCCGAGCGACGCCACCGCGTAGACGAATGCCCCGGCGGCCGCGGCGCCGAGGAACGCGAGCCAGACGAACTGCGGGAGGGTCGTCACTCCGAGGGTCGAGATGCCCAGCACCACCGCGAGGGACGCCCCGGCGTTCAGCCCCAGGATGCCCGGATCGGCGAGCGGATTGCGCGTCATCCCCTGCATGACCGCCCCGGCGAGCCCGAGGGAGGCGCCGACCAGCAGGGCCAGCACGGTGCGCGGGACGCGGTTCTGCACGGCCGCGTCGACGATCGAGGCGGGGTCGGGCGAGGTCAGCGCGGGCCAGACCTCGGCGAGCGGGATCTCGCGCGAGCCGTAGACGAGCGAGGCGATCGAGGCCAGGGCGAGCGCGACGACGACGGCGCCGAGCCCGAGGGGGCGCAGGCGCCGAGCGGCGCCCCGCCCGCGAGTGTCGTCGCGGGCGGGGCGCCGGGGAGGAGCGGAGGCGCCGGTGCTCACGACACCTTGTCGGCGGCCGCCGCGATCCCCGCCGTGTACTCGTCGAGACCCCACGGGATGCTCAGGAGGTTGGGCGAGGAGGTCGCCATCGCGAGGGACGAGCCGTCGGTGAGGACGTACACCGAGCCGCGCGCGACGGCCGGGATCTTCGAGAGCAGCGGGTCGGCCTGCAGGGCCGCGAGCGTGGTCTCGTCGCCGTAGACGATGAGCACGTCGGCGTCGAGCTGGTCGGCGTTCTCGGAGCTGAGCGTGCCGCTGAACGCCTCGGAGTCGCCCGAGAGCTCGACGACGCTGGGCGCGACCTCGAGGCCGAGGTCCTCGACGTACTTCACCCGCGCGTCGTTGGGCGTGTAGTAGGTGAAGGAGCTCGCATCGGTGGGGTCGTACCAGCCGTAGGTGAAGGTCGTCCCCTCGAGCGAGGGGTGCTCGGCCACGGTCGCGGCGATGTCGTCCTCGACCTCGGCGACCTTCGCCTCGGCCTCGTCCGCGAGTCCGAGGGCGGCGCCGTCGAGCTTCGCCGAGTCCTGCCACGTCGTGCCCCAGGGCAGACCCGGGTACGCGACGGTCGGGGCGATCTGCGACATCGTGTCGTAGTCCTCCTGCGAGATGCCGGAGTAGGCCGAGAGGATCACGTCGGGCGAGAGGTCGGCGATCGCCTCGAAGGGCACGCCGTCGGTCTCGTCGAAGAGCTCCGGAGTCTCGGCGCCGCTCGCGTCGAGCGCCTCCTTCGTCCAGGCCAGCAGTCCGTCGCCGTCCTCGTCGCCGTAGGAGGCGCGGGCGAAGCCGACGGGGGTGACGCCGAGCGCGAGCGCGACGTCCTGGTTGGTCCAGCTGGTGGCGACGACGCGGTCGGCCGACTCGACGGTGGTCTCGCCGAAGGCGTGCTCGACGGTGACGGGGAAGCCGGCCGAGGCGCCCGAGGACGCGGAGTCGTCGGAGCCGGCGTCAGCGCCTCCGGAGCAGGCCGTGAGCAGCAGGGCGGTGAGGCCGAGCGAGGCGACGGCGATGAGACGGCGGGGGGTGCGGATGGCGGGCACTGGTGTCCTTCGGCAGGGGAGGTACGGGGTTGCGAAGGTTAACCTAACCTAACTTCCTCGGAGTCGCCACGGCCGGGGCGGGGTTCCACCCGGGCTCGCAGGAACGCGCGAGCCTAGGGTGGACGCCATGGTCCCGACGCAGCCGCCCACCGATCCGGGCGAGGAGCCGCGGAACCCCGAGCCCACCCCGGAGGAGCGCGCGCTGCGCGCCATCCGGAACACGAGCGCCGGAGCCGACCCGGGCGCCGAGGCCCTGGCCCTCTCGAACGACTTCACCGACCGCTGGACCGAGCGGCTGCGAGGCGTGTGGCAGCGGCTCTGCGCGCGCGGTCGCGGGCCCCGAGCATGAGCCGGAGCCGGGGCGCGTCTCGGCGCGGGAGCTCGCGTCGACCCGATCGACGCCTTTAAGGTCGCGTGACGCGTCCCACCGCACGGACGCCGGGTCCGGACGCCGGCCTCGGGATCGCGAGGAGGTCCGGCGCATGATCCGAGTGCTCACCGTGGGCACGGGGACGATCACGACCGCGTTCTGCCGCGCGGTCGACACGGTCGCCGGGATCCGCGTCCACGCGGTGCGCTCCCGCGACGCGGACCGGTCGAGGCTCCTGGCCGACAGCGTCGGTGCGGTTCCCGCTCCGACCGATCTGGAGCGCGCGCTGGCGCTCGACGACATCGACGCCGTGTACGTGGCGAGCCCGAATCGACTGCACGCCGAGCACGTGCGCCTCGCGATCGAGCGGGGCAAGCACGTCCTGGTGGAGAAGCCGGGGGTGACGGACGCGCCCGCGTGGGCGGACCTCGTCGCGCAGGCCGACCGAGCCGGCGTCGTCCTGATGGAGGCCGTTCGATCCGCCTACGACCCCGGCACGCGCGAGCTGGAGCGCCTCCTGCCCCTCGCCGGTCGCCTCCGTCGCGCCTCGTTCCGGTTCGAGAAGGTCTCCTCCCGGTATCCCGCGGTGCTGCGCGGCGAGTCCAGCTCGGCCTTCGACCCGGACGGCGGCGGGGCCCTCCTCGATCTCGGCGTCTACGCCGTGAACACGGTGATCGGGCTGTTCGGCGAGCCCCGCGGAGTCGCCGGCCTGCGCGTGCCCGTGGCGGGGGGAGTCGACGGCGCGGGGATCGCGCTCCTCGACTACGGCGACGTCGTCGTCGATGTGAGCGTCTCGAAGATCACGACGTCGTTCGCGTCGAGCACGATCCAGGGGGAGGACGCCACGCTGGAGATCGACCGTGTCGTCGCCCCCCGCTCGATCACCGTGCGACCGGTCGACGGCGCCGCGCGGACGGTGCACGAGATCCCGCCCCCGGCGCATCTGCTCGCCCCGGAGGTGGCGCGCTTCGTGGAGCTGGTCGGCGGCGCAGATCCGGGACCGGACCAGCGCCGCACCGGTGCGACGCTGCGGACCCTGGACCGGATCCGCGCCGCGTGGGGAGACGACCCGGACCGGGCGTGACCGTGCAGGGGTCGAGGAAGCGATGTGGATCACGAGGTTCACCGGGACGCCCGCCGGGAGCACGGCTCCTTCCGGGGTCGTCAGCGATGGCCCAGCTGCGGCGGCCGAGGTCCCTACTCCGACCAGCCCGATGGCCAGAACCGTCGCTCCCGGAGCGGAACCACGAACGTCGCGGCGGACGCCTCTCGGCCACTGCCCGGGCGATGCCGCGCGCGGCTCCGGCGCGGCGTTCTCCTGCGTGTCGTGTCGCTCGTCCCTCGCGATCGCCAGGCCCCTTCAGATCGCCAGCACTGCCCATCCTCCGGCCGCGAGGAGGATGACGAGGAGCGCTGCTCCCGCCCAGATCCCATCGACCGCTGTCGATGTTCCCCTCGAGAGCCGGATCGCCCCGAGGATCAGGATCAGCCCGCCGCTGACGAAGGCGATCGAGAAAGCCAGGCGAAAGAGCTCGTCCGCCGGGTCGGTGGTCGGCGAGCCACCGCCCTGCAGCCGGATATCCGACGCCGCAGCGAGGAGAACGAAGAGGAAGGGCAGGACGAGGAGCCCGGAGAGTCCGATCGTGTGGAGCAGGATCGGGACCGAGAAGACGTCCGAGGCCGGACTCCGTCTCGGCGTCGGGGCGTGCGGTCTCTTCGCCGGCTCCGTCATGGAAGGAGCATAGGGGCGCCTCATCGGGGCGGTCGGGGGCCCGGGGGTGGGCGTCGGTGAGTCCATTCCCTCAGGCACCCGTGAGAGCGCCCGGGGAGGACGGTCACGAGCGACGCAGCGGATCCGGCTCCGGGGCCTTGATCGCGGCCATGACCTGCCGGAATCGGCGCTCCTGAAGCCAGCGGTTCCGCACCCTCAGATGCGGGGCCGCCTTTCGCCAGGCGATCTCCAGACGGGACAGCGCCGGGACTCCGGTCATCGCTGGTGGAGCGATCGGCACGGTCATCACCTCGCTGAGGCGTTGCTCGCTCTGGTCGATGTCGTCGAGCCAGGGGATCGATCGACTGAGGTGCTCGGCGATCTCGCGCGCCGTGCGCGGCCTCCGCGCGACCCATCCGGCGAGCTCGGGCTTCAGGATGAAGGTGTCGGTGCGGTGCCCTCGGTGCTCGTCGAAGGCGGCGTACCCCGTCGTGCCGCTCGCCCGCGTGGCTGCGTCGAGTACGTCGATCTGCTCGTAGCGCTGCGCCTCGAGGGCGGCGGTGACCTGCACGATCCGCAGTCGTTGGTCCCACCGGTACGGCACCCGCCAACCGGCGGCGAACCCGTCGGAGGCATCGTGCGAGAAGCGCAGGTCCCAGAGCGATTCACCGATCCAGTTCCGGTTCTGCCACGGCAAGGAGTAGAGGTCGCTGAAGACCATCCGGTCGAGGCTGCCGGCGAGGTGCTGCCAGTCATGATTCAGCGCCCTCGGGTCGGTGGAATTCGGGTCGAGGAGCAGATCGAGCCCGATGGCGTACTCCTGCCGACGCCACACGGGCTCGGATCGACGGAGCTCCGCATCGACTTGTCGAACGAGGGACACCGGGGCGTGGTCGAGAGACAGGAGCGCCCTCTCGAGGGACGCGGACAGATCGTCCCAGGTCCGCGGGGAGGATCCGGAGGACCCGATCGGCAACCGGTCGAGATCCCGTCGCGCCGTGAAGTCGGCTCGGGCCTGCGCGCGCACCCGGCTCAGCATCGCCACGTACCGCGGGCGCTGACGTCTCCAGCGCATCCACCGCACCCGGAACCGCGTCGGACGAGCCAGACGACGGTCGAGCCGGTCTCCGACCTTCACCCACATCAGCGACACGGGAATGACGGAGGCGCCGCCGGTCAGGACCACTCCCGTCGTACCGACGGCGTGTCCGAGAGAGCCGGTCGGAGAGTGGAGGAGGAGATCGAGTGAGATGAACTGCAGGAGTATCGCGGCCGCCAGGGCCGTCAGCAACGACCGGAAGGATCGATTCGTCGAGAAGGGTCCGGTCATCCCCGGACAGTAGCGACCGACCTGATCCGCCGGCCATCCCACGTCCACGGGGTTTCTGCTTCCGGCGGTGCTTCTCAGGCGCTGATCGTGCGAGCGTCCCGTGCGACGACCATGCCGATGTCACCCTGCTGACCGTCAGCGGAACGGATGCGGACTGCATGACCGACGAGCGCTGTCGACGCTCGGACCTCGATTCGGGAGAAGCGGCGGCGACCCGGCTCGCGCAGTTCCCCTTCGACGTCTCGCTCCTTCAGCCGAGAGGCGTCCTGCGTGTACTGCTTCCCGGCTTCCGAATGACACGCGCACTCATGGAGCCGGCTGAAAGATCAGAGCCGCTACGGACACGATGAAACCTGAGAAGACAAGCATGACCGTGGGAAGGAGCGCGAAAACGCCTCGTTTGGCGCCCACCCATGCTCGACTCGAACCCGCTGCGAGCACCAGGAGGCCGAACACGAGTGCGAGCACGTCGACGCAGGTGGCCAGGAGGTGGAGCACCCCGTTGGCACGATCACCGATCCGGTAGACCGCGGCGCACCACAGGCCGGTCAGCAGGAGACCGGCGACGCCCAGCGAGAACGCGAGGGTCGCCAGGAAGGAGACGTCCTGCACGTCCGGCCTGCGTTCCGTCATGCGACGGATTCTTGCAGGACCGGTCCGGATCCCGTTGTCGCTCCGCGCGCCCACCGGCTCGATCAGCGCACCGCCGAGGACGCGGCTCGTCTGGTCGGGTGGAGCCGTGCGACCCTCTGCCGCCACCAGCAAGCTCACGCGGCCCGCGAGAACTCAGCGATGCAGCGACTGATGGACGGCCTCGAGCGGTGGCGGATCGTCAGGCGGCGGCTGCGTTCGCCGACGAGCGGCACTCGTCCGACGGCCGCCCGGCCACCGACTCCGCCGCGATGTCGCGGAGCCGCGTGAGGCGATCGTGGGTGGCGGTGAGGTCCTCGATCCGGCGTCGGATGCGATCGCTCTCCTCGTCGAAGTGGTCGAGCATCGTCGGTGTCGCGACTCCGGTGTCGAGGAAGGGCAGGAGTTCGATGATGCGGCGGCTGGGCATGCCCGCTCCGTACAGCTTCTGCATGAAGCGCACTCGCGTCACGTCGGACTCGCGGTACTCCCGGTGTCCGCCCGTCGTCCGCTCGGAGTCGAGGAGGCCCTGTTCCTCGTAGTACCGCAGCGCCCGCACGCTGACTCCGGCCCGTCCTGCGAGCTCTCCGATCCGCATTCTCTCGGCTCCCCGGCTTGATTCTCACGTTGACGTCAGGTTCTAGCGTACCGGTATGAACATCTCTGGAGCCACCGCCCTCGTCACCGGCGCGAACCGCGGTATCGGACGCCATCTCGCAGCTCAGCTCATCGAGCGCGGGGCGAAGGTGTACGCGACCGCTCGACGTCCTGAACTGATCGACCTCGAGGGCGCGGAGCGTCTCGCCCTCGACATCACTTCCCCGGCGTCCGTCGCCTCCGCCGCCGCTGTCGCGACCGACGTCGATCTGCTGATCAACAACGCCGGGATCGCCACCACGGCGACCCTGCTGGGCGATCTGGACGCGGCGCACGTCGACATGGACACGAACGTCTGGGGCACCCTGTCCGTGATCCGTGCCTTCGCCCCCCTCCTCTCTGCGAACGGCGGTGGGAGCATCGTGAACATCGCCTCGGGAGCTTCCTGGCTGGCGATGCCCGGAGCCTCCGCCTACGCGGTCTCGAAAGCCGCCCTGTGGAACATGGGCAACGCGCTGCGTCATGAGCTGGCCGGGCAAGGCACAGCTGTGATGTCGGTGCACCTCGGAGTAGCCGACACGGACATGTCTGCGGGCGTCTCGATCGCCAAGACCGACCCCGCGGACGTGGCGCGCGCGACCCTCGACGGAGTGGAGCGCGGCGCCTACGAGGTCGTCGTGGACGAGCAGACGGCGATGATCAAGCAGATGCTCGCCCGGGACCCCGAGGAGCTCTACGCGGTCCTGGCCCAGATGCTCGCATCGTAGAAGCGGCCTCAGGCTCCTGTCCTGTGGTTCGCGGGCGCGTCCATACCCCCTTCGCGAGGTCGCCGCGAGGCGCAGGGCGGCCGGCGGACCTCCCGTGGTGAGAGGTCGCTGATGCTCTTCGCCGTACGCCCGGCCGTTTCGCCGACGTGGTGCAGGTCAGTGACGAGGGGCGGCAGGGCCGGTCCACGTCACCCGTCGAACACCTCACCGCTCGCGAAGGCCGCGTCCTCGGCCAGCAGTGACACCAGGGGCTTCGGGCAGCTGTCGAGGAGGACGCGTCCGGCCGAGGGCACGGGGTCGCCGGTGAACGCGGTCTCGATGCGGTAGCAGGTGTAGACCTCGCTCGGACTCGCGCTGTCGGGGGAGCGGGGACCCTAGGCGATGAAGACCGAGGCGTTCGCCGAGGTGGGCGTGGACGAGAGGTCGTAGAGGACGACGCCGCCCGCAGCGAGGTCCAGCTCGGCCGCTGTGGACGCTTCCCCGTCCCATCGCCTGCCGCTGAGTGCCGCGAGGTAGGGCGCGGGCTCGGTGACGCGCGGTTCGAAGAGCTCGGAGGACAGGGGGTCCTCGAAGGCGGCGATCCGGCGCCAGAGCACGCCGTCGATCCCGCTGTCGGAGCCGTGGTACTCGGTCGGCCCGCATCCGGCGACGAGGAGCGCGATCGCGCCGACCGTCGCCGCGGACCCGACGGTGCGAGCTCGTGCCATGCGCGCCACTCTAGGCGCGGCGCCCCCAGCGCCGTCGCTCCGTCCGGTGCCGGACCGGCCGCTCGGCCGACGGATCCGGTGCGATGCCCCTCCGCGGAAGCCGACTTCGATCACGATTCGCTACGTCCGTTGCGTCAACGCGATTGACGACTTTACGGTCGCATCAATCGTTTGACGGAGGGAGTGTCGATGCTGACACTGAAGGACATCGCACGGCACGTGGGCGTGTCCGCGTCGACCGTGTCGCTCGTCCTCAACGATCGCGACAGCGGTCGGGTGAACCCCACGGTCGCCGCGACGATCCGCAGGACCGCGGACGACATGGGCTACGTGCCCAACCTCCTGGCCCGCGGTCTGAAGACCCGGAAGTCGCACACGATCGGGATGCTCTCGGACGGCGTCGCGAGCATCCCGTTCGCGGGAGGCATGGTGCGCGGCGCCCAGGACACCGCCTGGACCCTCGGCTACCTGCTCATGCTGATCGACTCCGGCGGCAACCACGACCTCGACTCGGCGGCGGTCAAGTCGCTCCTGCAGCGCGACATCGAGGCCCTCGTCTTCGCCGCCGAGTTCCACCGCGACGTGGAGCTGCCCCTGGTGCCGACGTCGGTGCCCGTCGTGGTCCTCGACGGACGCTCCGCCGACCGGACCGACGTCGACTCCGTCGTGCCCGACGAGGAGCAGGGCGGCTACGACGCCGTCCGGCACCTCCTCGAGGCGGGTCACCGCCGCATCGCCTACTGCGGGGTGGCGGACGAGCGCTACATCGCCGCCACCCTGCGCCGCCGCGGCTACGAGCGGGCGCTCTCCGATGCGGGCATCGCGCTCGACGAGTCGATCGTCGTGGCGGCCCCGGGTCCGGACGCCCGCGACGGATTCGCGCTGGCCACCGCCCTGCTCTCCCGCGCCGACCGCCCGACCGCGGTCTTCTGCTTCTCGGACCGGCTCGCGTTCGCGTTCTACCAGGCGGCCGGACGGCTGGGACTGCGGGTGCCCGAGGACCTCTCGATCGTCGGCTTCGACAATCAGATCGCCGTCGCCGACTCGGTCCTGCCCGGACTCACCAGCGTCGCCCTGCCCCACGCCGAGATGGGCTCCTGGGCGATGGAGCGGGCCGTGCTGCGGATCCGCGGCGAGTCCTCGCTCCCGTACGAGCACCGGCTGATGCGCTGCCCGCTCGTCCTGCGCGAGTCGGTCGGGCCGCCGGGCTGACCCGACGCCGCCGTCCCGCGCTCCCGCGCCGACGTCCGGCGGACCCGCACTGCTGATCCGAGGATCACCCGCCCAACTCCCTCCCGTCGTCGCGCCTGCGGCGACCCCCTCGCCCCTGCCGTCGGCGCACGCCTGCGGCAGTCCCCCCATCACGAAAGCAAGGAAGCTGACATGAGACACCCCCGACGACCCCGTCGCGCACTCGCCCTCGCCGCCGCCGCACTCTTGGGTGCGACGACCCTGGTCTCCTGCTCCTCCGCCGGCGGAGAAGCCGAGAGCGACGGGACCTTCACGATCCTGCAGTACGAGAACCCCGACTCCGCCCAGGGCCAGGGCTGGGCCCGCGCGGTCGAGCTCTTCCAGGAGCAGCACCCCGACGTCGAGGTCGACTACCAGACCACGAGCTTCGACGCGATCCGGCAGAACGCCAAGATCCTGCTGACCGGCAACGACGTCCCCGACGTCATCGAGTTCAACAAGGGCAACTCCGACGGCGGCCAGCTCGCGGCGCAGGGCCTGCTCGACCCGATCACCGACCTCGTCGAGGAGCGCGGCTGGGACGAGAAGGTCTCGGGCGCGATGTCGTCCTTCGCCCGCTACGACGAGAACGGCAACGCCGGCTCCGGCGACTGGTACGGCGTCCCGAACATCGGCGAGTACGTGATGCTCTACTACAACAAGGACCTCTTCGCGAAGGCCGGCATCACCGAGCCGCCGACCACGATCGAGGACTTCGAGGCCGCGATGGACAAGCTCGTCGCGCAGGGCGTCACCCCGATCTCGAGCTCGGCCGCGACCAGCCAGGGCTTCAACCAGATGTGGGTCTGGTACTCGCTGGTCTCGCAGGCCGCCGGGAACGACCGCACCCCCATCGACGACTTCATGTTCCTGCGGAAGGACATCGACTTCAGCCAGGACCCGTGGGCGTCGGGCACGCAGCGCTTCCAGGACTGGATCGAGAAGGGCTACGTCGGCGAGGACCTCGGCGGGCTCTCGTTCGAGCAGGCCACGGTGAACTTCCTCGGCCAGGACGCGGCGATGCTCATCTGGAACAACGGCGAATTCGCGCGCATCGGCGAGCAGGCCGAGTTCCCGTGGGGCTACTTCACCCTCCCCGGGGCGGACCTCTCGATGGGTTCGTCGGGGCACCTGTGGGGCATCCCCGCGAAGGCCGGCGACAAGGACCTCGCGGCCGATTGGATCGACATCACCCTGAGCGACGAGGTGCAGAACCTCATCGGCGGGAAGGGCGGGCTCCCGCTGGCGGGCGACACCGCCACCATCGAGGACCCGCTCACGCAGGAGTTCACCGCGCGCTTCGACGAGCTCGTCGCGGACGACGCCCTGACCTTCTACCCGGACTACCCGGTCCCCGGGCTCCTCGACTTCATCCAGAACAACATGCAGGCGATGTCCAACGGCAACGAGACCGCCGACGAGTACCTGCAGAAGCTGCAGGAGTTCTACGACGACGGCCGCGCCGTGGTCGAAGAGGGCTGACCCGGATCCACGGAAGGACCATCATGACCTCCGCACCACCCCGTCCTCCGGCGGCGCGCCCCGCGCCCGCCGCCCCGGTCGGCGCGCCCCCGCGGCGCGCGGACCGGGGCGGCGGAGGCCGCGCCGGCTACTGGCTCTACCTCCTCCCCATCGCGGTCGGCTTCGTCGTCGTCGTGGTGGCCCCCTTCGCCATGAACGTCTTCTTCAGCCTGTTCCGCTGGAAGGGCGGGCTGGCGCCGATGCGCTGGAACGGCCTCGGCAACTACACCGCGCTGCTGGCCGACGAGCAGTTCTGGCAGTCGTTCTCGAACTCGGTGGCGATGATCGTGGCGATCGTCGTCATCCCGACCGCGATCGGCATCGTCCTGGCCGCGCTGCTCTTCGACTACCTCGGCAGGAGCTTCGGCGCCCGCGCCGCCTCGTTCCTCCGGGCCTCCTTCTATCTTCCGCAGATCCTGCCGATCGCGGTCGCCGGCTTCATCTGGAGCTGGATCCTCGACTCCGGCGACGGCAGCCTCAACGCCGCCCTGCGCGCCATCGGGATCGCCGATCCGCCCGACTGGCTCGGCGATCCGACCACGGCGATCTACGCCGTGATGCTGATGCTCGTCTGGCTGCAGATCGGCTACCCGGTCGTCATCTTCATGGCGGCGCTCCAGCGGGTCGACCCCGAGCTCTACGAGGCCGCCGAGCTCGACGGCGCCGGCTGGTGGCGGCGCTTCACGGCCATCACCGTCCCGCAGATCCGTCCGGAGGTCTTCATCGTGGTCCTCACCGCCACCGTCGGCGCACTGAAGGTGTTCGCCCCGATCCTGATCCTGACCGGCGGCGGGCCCGAGAGCTCGACCGTCGTCCCCTCCTACTACGCGTACCGCAACTTCTTCGAGCTGTCGCAGGTCGGCTACGGGTCGACGATCGCCACGGTGATGTCGGTCCTGATCTTCGCGATCGCCGGAGTCCTGCTCTGGTGGCAGCGGCGCGGAGACGGCGAGAAGGTGGTGGCGCGATGACCGCCGTGGACGCTCCCCGAGCGGAGCACCGCTTCCGCCGCACCCCGATGCACTGGCTGATGCTCGTGCTGGCGGCCGCCTTCGCCCTGCTCATGCTCGCTCCGTTCTGGCTGCTCGTGCTGAACGCCTTCAAGACCGGGGCGGACTACTCCTCGAACGGGCCCCTCGCCTTCCCGACGTCCTTCACCCTCGACGCGTTCGCCTCGTATCTGGGACGGGTCGACTACCCGGTGGCGCTGGGGAACTCGCTGCTCATCTCGGGCTCCGTCGCCGTGGCCGGTGTCGGCGTCGCGCTGCTGGCGGCCTACGCGATCGGCGTCGGGCGGATCCGCGGCAGCGGCGTCGTCCTGGCACTGCTGCTGATCTCGACGATGCTCCCGCACGAGGCGCTGATCTACCCGCTCTTCTACGGGGCGCAGGCCACGGGCACGCTCAACACTCCCTGGGCCGTGATCATCGTCTTCACGGTGCTGCAGGGCGCGTTCGGCACCTACATCCTCGCGAGCGTGATGGCCACCGTCCCCAAGGAGCTGCTCGAGGCCGCGGCGATCGACGGCGCCGGACGCTGGCAGATCCTGTGGCGCGTGGTGTTCCCGGTGCTCCGGCCGACGCTCTCGGTGCTGCTGGTGTTCTTCTTCATCTGGACCTGGAACGAGTTCTACATCCCGCTCATCCTGCTCAGCGACCCGGCCTCCCAGACCGTCCCGATCGCCCTGTCGACCCTGCGGGGCCAGCACTCGATCGACATCACCGTGGTGAACGCGGGCTCGCTGCTCTCGCTCATCCCGACGCTGATCTTCTTCCTCCTGTTCCAGCGGACCCTCAGCCGCGGTGTCACCGCCGGGGCCGTCAAGTGATCCGCGCACTCTCCCTGCCCGCCTCCGTCTCCGAGGAGTACCGATGACCATCCCCTGGCCCACCACCACCCGCGAGCGCGGCGTCCGCAGCCGCTCCATCAACGCCGAGAACCCGACGGGAGCGTCGGGCGCGGCGGCCAGGACCGCCTCCGATCTCGGTCCCGGCCGCAAGGGCACGGCGTACCTGCCGCTCGCCGCCGGCGAGACGCTGACCCTGGCCGAGATCGAGGGCCCGGGGGTGATCCGGCACATCTGGATCACCGTGGCCGACCGCACCGAGGCGGGCCCCTTCGTCCTGCGCGACCTGGTCCTCCGGGCGTACTGGGACGACTCCGAGCAGCCCGCCGTCGAGGTCCCCCTCGGCGACTTCTTCTGCAACGGCTTCGCGACGCGCGCGCTGGTGACCTCGATCCCGATCGTCGTCGCGCCGACCGGCGGGATGAACAGCTACATCCCCATGCCGTTCCGCCGCTCCGCCCGCCTCACGCTCGAGAACCAGCACGGGGGCGACCTGCCGCACGTGTTCTTCCAGGTCGACTACACGACGGGCGACGCGCTGGATGCCGGCACCGAGTACTTCCACGCCCAGTGGCGGCGTTCGAACGGCACGACCGCGCTGGGGAGCGACCACGTCGTGCTCGACGGCGTGGAGGGCCGGGGCACGTACCTCGGCACCTACATCGCGCTGGCCTCCCTCCAGCGCTACTGGTGGGGCGAGGGCGAGATGAAGTTCTTCGTCGACGACGACGACGAGTTCCCGACCCTGTGCAGCACGGGTCTCGAGGACTACGCGGGCGGTGCGTGGGCGTTCCAGGACGAGCTGCGCGCCGATCCCGAACCCGAGATCCTCACCTTCAGCGCGCCGTACTTCGGCTACCCCTTTCACAGCACGCGCGACACCACCGGGGCGTCGCCGTTCTCGACGGAGGCGGTGCCGATGCACGCGCTCTACCGCTGGCACCTGCCCGACCCGATCTACTTCGACGAGCGCCTCCGGGTGACCCTGCAGCAGATCGGGGCCTGGGACCACGGGCTGTTCGAGCGGCAGGACGACCTCTCGAGCACCGCCTACTGGTACCAGTCCGGGCCGACGGCGGCGTTCCCGACGCTGCCTCCCGTCGAGCAGCGCCGACCGCGCTGAGCGGTCAGGCCGGGCGGACGCAGGCCTCCTCGATCGCCGCCTCCTCCTCGAGTGTGAACGAGGACTCGGCGGTGGTCGGGAACCAGCCCTGCTGCGGCCACTGCGAGACGAAGTCGGCGCGGGACGGAGCGGCGGTGATCGTCGCTCCGTTCGCCTCGTAGCAGGGCACGAGGTACTCGGTCAGATAGCTGTAGAGGTAGTCGATCTGCTCCGTCGTCATCGGTGCGATCGGAGTGGTCGGGTAGGTGCTCCAGCAGGTGAACGAGGCGACGGACTCGGCCTCGTCCACCGGGCTGACCATCAGCCCGGCGGGTCCCTCGCCGTCGGCGTCCGTGCCGATGTCGACGGGGATCCCCGCCGCCTCGAGGCAGTCGACGAGCTCCGGGGCGGCGGCCTCGTCGCGGTACTCCCGGAAGGGGTCCGCGGGCCGCACGGCGCTCGGGTAGGTGGCGACGACGCCCTGCCACTGCTGGTCCTGCTGCTCGATCCGGAGCGCCTCGAGCCGGTCGGCGTCGAAGGGCGCCGGCGCCGGGGACGGGCCGAGATCCGGCATCGGGTACGCGACGGCGCCCTCTGCGGTGGGGGAGGTGGTCGGGGCGTCCGACGCGGACGGGGCGGCTCCCGCGCATCCCGTCGCCCCGAGCAGGAGGCAGGCGCCGAGCAGGAGCGGGACGACGTGTCGTGAGTGCGTGCGAGTCATGCGGTCCCCCCCGGAAGCCTGCCGGGGCCTGAACGGGCGCCGGTCGCTCGATTCTGCCCGATGCGACGGGCGGTGCGCTCAGCCCGCCGCTCGGCGGATCGCGACGACGGTCACGTCGTCCGGCAGCACGCCCGCCGACGCCAGCCGGGTGATACTCGCGACCGCCGCCGACGCGGTGGGCGCGGCGGCCGCAGCGGCGTCGGCCACGCGCTCCAGCGCCTCCAGCGTCCCGTCGAAGAGGTCGAGCGCCCCGTCGCTGCAGATCAGCAGCAGATCGCCGGGGCCCAGGCGGAAGGTGCTCGTCTCCCACTCCTGCGTGCCGAGGACGCCGAGCGGCAGGTTGTGCGAGGGGACGCGCTCGCGGGAGCCGTCGGCCCGGCAGATCACGCCGAGGCCGTGGCCGGCGTCGACCGCGGTGACGTCGCCGGTCGCGGCGTCGAGCCGCAGGTGCAGCAGCGTGACGAAGGCCTCGTTCGCGTCGAGGTCGGGCTCCACCGCGCGGTCGACGAGGGCCATCGTGCTCCCCGGATCGAGCGAGGGCGGTGTGATGCGCAGCGCCGCGCGGACCGTGGCGGCGATCATCGCCGCTCCGACGCCCTTGCCCATGACGTCGGCGAGCGTGACGACGAGACCGTCGGAGGTGCGCTGCCAGTCGAAGAAGTCGCCGCTGACCGCGCCGCTGGGCACGCAGGCGCCGGCGACCTCGTAGCCCGGGAGGTCCGGGACCGACTTGGGCTGCAGGCGGCGCTGCACCCCTCCGCCGTCGGCGAGCTCCTGCCGGGTCCGGGCGGCGCGGGCGGTGAGCATCCTCGCGACCTGCTCGCCGCTGAGCGACGCCATGCTGAAGGACACGACGACCAGCAGCACCAGGGTGATGAGGGTCGTCGACGGCGTGCCGAACCACGTCGTGAACAGCTCGCTCCGCGGGCCGACCGCCAGGAACACGGCGAACCGCACCGCGTAGTAGGCCGCGAGGGCCCCGGAGGAGAGCAGCAGCGGCCAGCGCGTGCGCGAGTGCCCGGCGGCGAGGAGGGCGATCTCGCGGGTCGACAGCCCGATGAGGGTCGCCATGAGGGCGAGGTAGAGCGGGCCGCCCGACCAGTCGTTCACCGAGGGCGAGTCGAACGCCGAGACCGAGACGATCAGCACCGTCGGGGCGATCACGAGCCACCACGGCGTCGGCCGGCCGCGCAGCGATCGGCTGCCCATCCACACGCTCGCGGCGCCCGCGACGATCAGGCCGTTGCCCAGCGGATTCGCCCAGATCTGCTCCGGTGTGCCGTCGCGGAGGTAGGCGAGCGAGCCGCCCATGAACAGCGCGAGCGCGGTGCACCACCAGAAGCTGAAGGCCGACCGGGTCGTGCGGAACGTGACGAGGGCGAAGAGCAGGAAGAGGGTGAGGGTGGTGACTCCGAAGGCGACTCGGAGGGTCGTGGAGTCGAGCAAGGCGGTCCCGTGGTCCTTCCGTCAGACCGAGCGCGGAGCCGGCGGAGGAGCGACCGGCACGAGACGGATCCTCCCACGAGACGGACCCCCGCGTCGCCCGAGTGGGGGCCCTGGGGCGTGACCGCCCCGGGGACGGGGGGCACGGC
>NZ_JAMRYM010000047.1:0-27586 GCF_023743255.1 Rathayibacter rubneri
AGGCCACCCGCCTGCTGGCCGAGGGGCGCCGATGGGACCTCTCGACCCATCTGCTGGTCGAGTAGCCCCGGAGGGGCGTATCGAGACCCGCGCCCCCAGGAGTCCGCTCTCCACCGTCCCCAGCGGCGGCGCTGCAGGCTCCCTGCGCTCGCGACCCGTCGCCGCCTCGCGGTCCCGTCAGATCTTGCGGAGGAGCACCGACGACACCGCGTGGTCCGACTGCTTGCGCAGGACCAGGCTGGCGCGGCTGCGCGTGGGGCGCACGTTCTGCACCAGGTTGGGCTCGTTGATCGCGTCCCAGATGCTGCGGGCGCGCTCGCGGGCCTCGTCCGGCGTGAGCGTCGAGTAGCGGTGGAAGTAGGAGTTCGGATTGGCGAACGCCCCCTGCTGCAGCGCGAGGAAGCGCTCCTCGTACCAGCGGGCGATGTCGCCTGTGCGCGCATCGACGTAGACGGTGAAGTCGAAGAGGTCGCTGACGGCGAGGCCGTGGCCGGGGACGGGCGGCTGCAGCACGTTCAGCCCCTCGACGATCAGCACGTCGGGCCGGCGCACGACGATCTCGGCGTCGGGCACGATGTCGTACGAGAGGTGCGAGTAGAAGGGTGCGCGCACCTCCGCGGCGCCGCCCTTCACCTCCGACACGAAGCGGAGCAGGGCACGGCGGTCGTAGGACTCGGGGAAGCCCTTCCGGCTCATCAGCCCGCGCCGCTCGAGCTCGGCGTTGGGCAGCAGGAAGCCGTCGGTGGTCACCAGCTCCACGCGGGGAGTGTCCTCCCAGCGGGCGAGCAGCTCGCGCAGCAGCCGCGCGATCGTGGACTTGCCCACCGCGACGGAGCCGGCGACTCCGATGACGAAGGGGGTGGGCTGCGCCCGCTCGCCGAGGAAGGTGCTCGTCGCGCGGTGCAGATGGCGTGAGCCGGCGGCGTACAGCGCGAGCAGACGCGAGAGCGGCAGGTACACCTCCGCCACCTCGGTGAGGCTCAGGCGGTCGCCCAGCCCGCGCAGCTGCACGACCTCGGTCTCGGTCAGCGGGAGCTCCGTGGACCGGGCCAGCTCGGCCCAGTCGGAGCGGACGATCTCGACGAACGGCGAGGGCTGCGCCTCGCGGCCGGGTTCGCGAGCTGACGACGGCATAGGCACCGATCCTAGCGGCCGGCGGTGCAGCGGCCCGGTCGCGGCGATCGGGGCCTCCGGCGCGGTTAGGATCGAGCCCATGTGTGGAATCGTGGGATACGTCGGCGCGCGTGACAGCCTGGCCGTGCTGCTCGGGGGCCTGAAGCGTCTGGAGTACCGCGGATACGACTCCGCGGGAGTGGCCGTCATCGACGCGGACGGGGTGGTCGACAGCCGCAAGCGCTCGGGCAAGCTCAGCGTCCTGGTGGAGGACCTCGAGGCGAACCCGCTGGCGCAGGGCACGACCGGCATCGGCCACACGCGGTGGGCGACCCACGGCGGGCCGACCGACCGCAACGCCCACCCGCACCTCGCGGACGACGGCAAGCTCGCCGTCATCCACAACGGCATCATCGAGAACTTCCAGCCGCTCAAGGAGGAGCTCGCCGCCGAGGGCGTCGTCTTCGAGAGCGAGACCGACACCGAGGTCGCCGCGCACCTCATCGCGCGCGAGTACCGCCGCACCGGCGACCTGGTGCTCTCCTTCCAGGCGATCGTCGCCCGGCTCGAGGGCGCCTTCACCCTCCTCGCCCTGCACCAGGACCAGCCGGGCGTCGTCGTCGGCGCCCGCCGCAACTCCCCGCTCGTGATCGGCCTGGGCGACGGCGAGAACTTCCTGGGCTCGGACGTCGCGGCGTTCGTCGAGTTCACGCGTCGCGCGGTCGCGATCGGGCAGGACCAGATCGTCACGATCACCCCGGATCTCGTCACCGTCACCGACTTCTTCGGCGCGCCCGTCGAGACCGAGCCGTTCGAGATCGCCTGGGACGCCTCCGCCTCCGAGAAGGGCGGCTGGTCGAGCTTCATGGCGAAGGAGATCACCGAGGGTCCCGAGGCCGTCGCCAACACGCTCCGCGGACGCATCCACGAGGGCGTCGTGACGCTCCCCGAGCTCGAGGGCCTGGACCCGATCCTCACGGACATCGACCGGATCACGATCATCGGCTGCGGCACCGCCGCCTACTCGGGGATGGTCGCCAAGTACGCCATCGAGAAGTGGGCGCGGGTCCCCGTCGAGGTCGAGCTGAGCCACGAGTTCCGCTACCGCGACCCGGTCCTCAGCCCGCGCACGCTCGTCGTCTCGATCAGCCAGTCCGGCGAGACGATGGACACCCTGATGGCGGTCAAGTACGCCCGTGAGCACGGCGCGAAGACGCTCTCGGTCTGCAACACGCAGGGCGCGACCATCCCGCGCGAGTCCGACGCGGTGCTCTACACGCACGCGGGCCCGGAGGTGGCGGTCGCCTCGACCAAGGCCTTCGTCGCGCAGATCGCGGCCCTCTACCTCTTCGGACTGCACCTCGCCGCAGTGCGGGGGGCCTCCTCCGCCGAGCTCATCGCCTCGCAGGCCGCCGAGCTCCAGGCGATCCCCGAGAAGCTGTCGAAGGTCCTCGACGCCTCCGACGACATCGCGCAGCTGGCCGGCTGGATGGCCGACACCCGCGCCGTGCTCTTCCTCGGGCGCCACGTCGGCTACCCGGTCGCCCTCGAGGGCGCGCTCAAGCTCAAGGAGCTGGCGTACATCCACGCCGAGGGCTTCGCCGCCGGCGAGCTCAAGCACGGCCCGATCGCGCTGATCGAGCCCGGCCAGGTCGTCTTCGTGATCGTGCCGAGCCCGAGCGAGTCGTACGAGCTGCAGCGCAAGGTGATCTCGAACATCCAGGAGATCAAGGCGCGCGGTGCCCGCGTCATCGCGATCGCGGAGCAGGGCGACACCGCCGCCATCCAGATCGCCGACGAGGTCGTGCCGATCCCGCTCGCCGACCCCCTGTTCGAGCCCCTGCTCGCGGTCACCCCGCTGCAGATGTTCGCGATGGAGCTCGCGACGGCGAAGGGCCTGGACGTCGACCAGCCGCGCAATCTCGCCAAGTCGGTCACGGTCGAGTGACCCCGTCGTGATCGTGGGGATCGGCGTGGACGTCGTGGACCTCGCCCGCTTCACGCGGGCGATCGACCGCACGCCGCGCCTCCGCGATCGCCTGTTCGCCGAGAGCGAACGCGGTCTCCCGGTCGCCTCCCTCGCCGGGCGCTTCGCGGCGAAGGAGGCGCTCATCAAGGCGCTGGGGGACTCGGCGGGTGCGCGCTGGCACGACATGGTCGTCGAGCGCGACGAGCACGGGAACCCGTCCTTCGCTCTGCACGGTGCGGCGCGGGCGGCGGCGGACGCGCGGGGCATCGCGCGGATCCACCTGTCGATGACGCACGACGCCGGCGTCGCCTGCGCGTTCGTGGTGGCCGAGTCGTGACCGCGCCGCTGTCGTTCCGCGAGGCGCTGATCGACGCCGACGCGATCGCGCGGAACGTGGCGCGGATGCGGGAGCTGACCGGTGCTCGTCGCGTGATGGTGGTCGTCAAGGCCAACGCCTACGGGCACGGCGCTCTCGCGGCCGCGCAGGCGGCGCTCGCGGGTGGGGCCGACGCGCTCGGCACGGCGGACCTGCGCGAGGCGGTCGCCCTGCGCGAGGCGGGGGTCCTCGCTCCGCTGCTCTGCTGGCTGCACGACCCCGGCGAGGACTTCGACGCGGCGGTCGAGCACGGCATCGACGTCGGCGTCTCCTCGCTCGCCCAGCTCGACGCGCTCGCCCAGGCCGCCGAGGACCGCGGGGCGCGCGCGGCGGTGCAGCTGAAGCTCGACACCGGTCTCAGCCGCAACGGCGCTCCGGAGCAGGAGTGGCCCGAGCTCGCCGAGGCCCTGGCGCGGCACACCGCGCGCGGCGTCCTGCATCTGACGGGGGTCTTCTCGCACCTCTCGAACACGTCGCGCGAGGACGACCTCGCCCAGCTCGGGGTCCTGGCCCGCGGAGAGGCGCTGCTGCGCGAGCGCGGCGTGGCGGCACCCCTCGTGCATCTCGCGGCGTCCGCCGGCGCGCTGCGGATCCCGGAGGCTCGGCGCGACATGGTCCGCGTCGGCATCGGGGCGTACGGCCTCTCGCCCTTCGACGACGAGACCTCGCTCGAGCTCGGCCTCGTTCCGGCGATGACGCTGCAGGGGCGCGTGGCGGGCGTCCGGCGCGTCGGCGAGGGCGTCGGCGTCAGCTACGACTACACCTACCGTGCCGGAGCCGCGACCGGGCTCGCGCTCATCCCGTTCGGCTACGCCGACGGCATCCCGCGCAGCGCCTCCGGAGTCGCCGAGGTCCACATCCGCGGACGTCGCCACCGCATCGCCGGTCGGGTGGCCATGGACCAGTTCGTCGTCGACGTGGGCGACACCCCGGTCGAGGCCGGCGACGCCGTCACCCTGTGGGGCGACCCGACGACCGGCGTCCCCTCGGTCGACGAGTGGGCGCGCTGGTGCGGCACGATCAACTACGAGCTCGTGACCCGGATCGGCGGGCGCGTGCAGCGCCGGGTCCTCGGCGGCGACCGTGGCTGAGCCCGCCCGGTCCGCCGACCGCGCCCGGTTCGCCGACCTCACCGTGGAGGTCGCGGATCCGGAGGCGATGGAGGAGCTCGGCCGCCGGCTCGGCCGCTCGCTCCGCGCCGGCGACCTGCTGGTGCTCACCGGGCCGCTCGGCGCGGGCAAGACCACGTTCACGCGGGGCCTGGGGGAGGGCCTGGACGTCCGCGGCCCCGTGACGAGCCCGACCTTCGTGATCGCGCGCACGCATCCGCCCCTGCACGACGGCCCGCCGCTCGTGCACGTCGACGCCTACCGGGTGGGCTCCGCGGTCGAGCTGGACGACCTCGACCTCGATCTCGAGCACTCCGTCGTCGTCGTGGAGTGGGGTGCGGGGCTGCTCGACGGAGTCGCGGAGTCGTGGCTCGACATCGTCATCGAGCGCCCGACCGCGGGCTCCGACGCCGCGGAGGGCGAGGAGCCGATCGAGCCGCGGACGGTCCGCTTCCGCGGCACCCGCTGGGTCTGAGCCGCGCGGGTACCCTGTCAGGGTGCTGCTCGCGATCGACACCTCCTCCGGAACCTCCGTCGCCGTCGTCGACGACCGCGGCGCCCTCCTCGCCGAGCGCTCGGAGGCCGACACCATGCGGCACGCCGAGGTCGTCGGCCGCCTGATCCAGGAGTCCCTGGCGGCGGCCGGCGCGACCGGCGCCGACATCGGGGCCGTCGCCGTCGGCATGGGTCCCGGACCGTTCACGGGCCTGCGGGTCGGGATCGCCGCCGCGCGCGCCTTCGCGTTCGGCCGCGGCGTCCCCGCACTGCCGGTCGTGTCGCACGACGCCCTCGCCCTGGCGGCGCTGCGGGAGGGGCGGGAGCCCGGGTTCCTGGTCGTCACCGACGCGCGCCGCCGCGAGCTCTACTGGAGCGCCTACGCCGGCCTCGACGAGCAGGGGCTCCCCGTGCGCGTCGACGGCCCGGGACTGGACAAGCCCGGCTCACTGCCCTTCCCCGAGCTCCCCCGGCTCGAGGCCCCCTCCGTGTCGGCCGCCGCCCTGGGGGCCGTCGCCGCGCTCGGCCGCGCGGCAGGCCGACCGTCTGCCGCCGACGCGCCCCTCTACCTCCGCTCGCCCGATGTGACGCTGTCGGCCGGGCCCAAGCGGGTGACGGCGTGAGCGCGCAGCTGCGCGAGGCCGTGCCGGCGGACCTCGACGCGATCATGGCGATCGAGGAATCGGAGTTCACGAGCGACGCCTGGTCGCGCACGATGATGGCGGAGGAGATCCGCAGCGCCCACACGCACTACCTCGTCGCGGAGGACGACGGCGTCGTCACGGGGTACGCCGGACTGCTCTGCCCGCGCGGCGCCCACGAGGGGGACGTGCAGACGATCGCGGTCCTCGCCTCCGCCCGACGCCGCGGACTCGGGCGGCGCCTGTTGCGCGCCCTGCTGGCCGAGGCGCGCGAGCGCGGCGCCCGCGAAGTGTTCCTCGAGGTCCGCGCCGACAACCCCGGGGCCCAGACCCTCTACCGATCGGAGGGCTTCGACGGGATCGGGGTCCGCCCCGCCTACTACCAGCCCGACGGAGTGGACGCGATCGTGATGCGCGCCCCACTCGCGCGGGCGTCGGAGGAGACCGCATGAGCGCCGGACCGCTCGTCCTCGGGATCGAGACCAGCTGCGACGAGACCGGGATCGGCATCGTCCGCGGCACCACGCTGCTCGCCAACACCATCGCCTCGTCGATGGACGAGCACGCGCGCTACGGCGGAGTGGTGCCGGAGGTCGCCGCGCGCGCGCACCTCGAGGCGCTCGAGCCGACCCTCCGCACGGCCCTCGCCGAGGCCGGCGTCGCCCTCGAGGACCTCGACGCGATCGCCGTCACGAGCGGCCCGGGCCTGTCCGGCGCGCTGATGGTCGGCGTGGGGGCCGCGAAGGCGCTCGCCGTCGCGCTCCAGAAGCCCCTGTACGCCGTGAACCACCTGGTCGGCCACGTCGGGGCCGACGTGCTGCGGGCCGACGGCAGCGAGGGCAGCCCGGTCGAGGTGCCCACGATCGCCCTGCTCGTCTCGGGCGGTCACACGTCGCTCCTGCACGTGCGCGATCTTGTGTCGGACGTCGAGCTGCTGGGCGAGACCATCGACGACGCGGCGGGGGAGGCGTTCGACAAGGTCGCTCGCGTGCTCGGCCTGCCCTATCCGGGCGGTCCGCAGATCGACCGGGTCGCCGCTCTCGGCGATCCGCGCGCCATCCGCTTCCCCCGCGGGCTCAGCCTGCCGAAGGACCTCGAGCGCCACCGCTACGACTTCTCGTTCTCGGGGCTGAAGACCGCCGTGGCCCGCTGGGTGGAGAAGCGGCAGGACGCCGGCGAGGAGGTGCCGGTCGCGGATGTCGCGGCGAGCTTCCGCGAGGCGGTCGCCGACGTGCTGCTGACGAAGGCGATCGCGGCGTGCCGCGATCGGGACGTGCCGCGGCTCCTCCTGGGCGGCGGAGTCGTCGCAAACGCCCGCGTCCGCGCCCTCGCGCAGGAGCGCTGCGACGCGGCGGGGATCCAGCTGCGCATCCCGGCGCTCTCGCTGTGCACCGACAACGGGGCGATGATCGCGGCGCTCGCCGCGCAGCTCATCCAGGCCGGTCGCGCGCCCTCGAGCCTGGACTTCAGTGCCGACTCGACCCTGCCCGTCACCGAGATCCAGGTCCAATAGTCGCGGATCCGGCGCTCTGCAAGCGGCGCTCAGCCTTTTGACAGCGTGCTCGGCGCCCTGCCACGCTGGCCTCTCCTGCCGTTCCTGATCAAGGGGGATCCCATGACCACTCCGTACACGCCGACCACCGATCGCTACAACATCCTGGCGATCATCGGCTTCATCGCCTCGTTCTTCGTCTCCGTCGTCGGAATCGTCCTCGGCTTCATCGCCCTGTCGCAGATCAAGCGCACGGGGGAGAAGGGACGCGGCCTCGCGATCGCCGCGATCGTCATCGGCTTCGCCGCCCTGATCCTCGGAGTCATCGTCGGAGTCCTCTTCTTCGCCGCGCTCGCGACCGTCCCGATGTCGGAGTACTGACGCCGACCGGTCCCCCGGGGGACCCTAGGCTGGACGAAGCCGCGCGAGGGGAGAGCACGTGAACGACGAGTCCGCCGGGGCGGTCGCCGGGAACCCGGCACCCCCTCCGCCGTTCGCCCCTCCCACGGGAGCACCGTCGGCGGCCTACCCGCCGCCGACGGGCTCCGCGGATCCGCGACCCGGTCTCCCCGGGGCTCCTGCTCTGCGGCCGCCGCTCAACGGGCTCGCGGTCGCCGCGCTGCTCTGCGGGATCCTCGGTCTCGCGCCCGCGGCGATCGTCCTCGGGCACGTGGGCCTCGCCCAGGCCCGGCGCGCGGGGCAGCGCGGTCGTGGCCTCGCGATCGCCGGGTTCGTGCTGGGCTACCTGGTCGTGGTCCTGGCCGTCGTCGCGTTCCTCGCCTACACCGCCTTCGTCGGCGGTCTGCGCTCCGACGGCTACCTGCCGGCCTGAGGACTCCGACGGGTGCTGGATAGACTCGGCGCCATGAGCGACAGCGCCGCGCCCGGCTCCGAGGAGCGTCCAGGAACCGTCCCCGTCCCGCCCGCGCCGTCGGCGCCGCCGTCCTTCTCGAGCCCCGGACCCGCCTACGGCGTCCCGCCGGCTCCGGGCCCCTCGGACGCCCCGGACTACGGGTCGCCCTCGCTCCGCCCGCCTGCGTACGCGTACGCGCCCCCTCCTCCCGCCGCCCCGAAGACGCTCAGCCTCGTCGGCATGGTCCTCGGCATCGCCGGCCTGGTGATCTCGGTGTTCGCGTGGGGATTCGGGTTCATCCTCTCGGCGCCCGCCGTGGTGCTCGGCGTCCTCGGTCGGCGACGCGAGCCCGGCGCCCGCGGCTTCGCTCTCGCGGCGATCATCACCGGTGTCGCCGGCGTCGTCGTCTCGCTGATCTACCTCGCGGTCACCGTGGTCGTCCTGGTCGTGGCGATCGCGGCGGCGAGCTCCTGAGAGCAGGCGCTCAGGCCGCGCGCTCGGCCAGCAGCGCGCGGTGGCGGCCCTGCACGCGCGTCAGGATGAGCACCGCGCTGCCCCGGCCGGACAGCCCGAGCTTCTTGCGGAACCGCGCCGGATCGACGTCGACCCCGCGCTTCTTGATCTCGAGCACGCCGATCCCGCGTCCGCGCAGCTCCTTCGCCAGGGTCCGCTCGTCGAGCGGCAGCTCGGCCAGCACGCGGAAGCTGCGCAGGAACGGCGAGGCGGCGGGCTCGTCGCCGGTGAGGTAGGCGATGCCGGGGGAGAGCATCCGGGAGCCGCTCGAGCGGGCCAGCTCGCCGAGGAGGCGCGCGCGGATCGCGGAGCCGTCGGGCTCGTGCACGTAGGCGCCGAGGTCGCCGACCTCCTCGTCGTCGGAGTCCGCGGCCGCGGTCAGCTCGGCCGCACCGTGGGCGCCGAGGAGCAGTGCGGAGCGGCGGACGCCCGGGCGCGCGAGCGCGCCGAACCAGAGGCCGGTCTCGACCAGATCGCCGTCCACCGACACCCACTGGGCCTCCGCGTCGCGCGGGATCCGCTCGCGATCGAAGCCGGGACCCACCTTGACGCCGACGGGCAGGCGCTCGGCGAGGCCGAAGGCGAAGGCGAGCGAGGGGGAGTAGTCGTCGGGGTCGTCCAGGCGCGCCGTCTCGCGGTGACCGGCGGTGCGCCGCGCCGGGTCGAGGTAGACGGCGTCGTAGCCCTCGAGGTCGAAGGTCTCGGCGTCGCCGTGCACGGCGCGCGCCGAGGGGAACGGGGCGAGGTTGAAGCTGGCCAGGGTGGCGGTGACCTCGTCCGCGTCGACGGCCGTCACGTCGAGGTCGATCGCGGCGAGGGCGAGGGCGTCGCCGCCGATGCCGCTGCCGAGGTCGGCGATCCTCGTCGCTCCGGCGGCGGCGTAGCGGCCCGCGTGCAGGGCGGCGACCCGGAGCCGCGTGGCCTGCTCGAGGCCCGCGTCGGTGAAGAGCATCGAGCGCGCGAACTCGCCGAACTTGCCGCGCGCCTTCTCGCGCAGGCGCGACTGGGTGAGGACCGCCGAGACCAGTGCGGGCGAGTGACCGGCGGAGCGGAGCGCCGCGACCGCGCGCACGAGGTCGTCCGAGCGGTACCCGTCGAGGGAGTCGAGGAGCCGGAGCCCCTCGGGGGAGAGGAGCTCGACCAGCTCGTCGCGGTGCATCCCGCCATGCTAGGCCACTCGCTCCGACCGCCCGCGCCGTCCGGCTTGGCACTCTGATTGCACGAGTGCCAGCACAGCCTCTACAGTGGATCTAGCACTCTCGGAGCGTGTGTGCCAGAACCGCGCTCCGCCACATCGTCGTCAAGAAAGAGGTCAACCGTGTCGGTGTCCATCAAGCCGCTCGAAGATCGCATCGTCATCAAGCAGGTCGAGGCGGAGCAGGTGACCGCTTCCGGTCTCGTCATCCCCGACACCGCCAAGGAGAAGCCGCAGGAGGGTGAAGTCGTCGCCGTGGGCCCCGGCCGCATCGACGACAACGGCAACCGCGTCCCCCTGGACGTCGCCGTGGGTGACAAGGTCATCTACTCCAAGTACGGCGGAACCGAGGTCAAGTTCTCGGGCGAGGACCTGCTGGTCCTCTCGGCGCGCGACGTCCTCGCGGTCGTCGTCCGCTAGGACGCATCACGACGAAGGGCCCGGCGACCTCGGTCGCCGGGCCCTTCGTCGTCCCCGGCCGGTCCCCCTTCGGACCGGTGGCCTGATCGGAGCCCCGGATGACCGTTCCGCGCCTTCCCGCCGCCGCGGCCGTGCGTAGCATCGGAGGGGTGTCCGCCTCTCGCACCCCCTCCGACCAGACCGCTGCGAGCACCCGGGCGACCGCCGCCGACGCGGCCGCGGGCGAGGGCGTCGAGGCGTTGCCGGAGGCCAGGGGGAACGGAGGCGGTCTCTCGTCGACCGGGCTCTGGTTCGGCTTCGGCGCGTACCTCCTGTGGGGCGCCATGCCGCTCTACTTCATCGCGATGGCGCCGGCGTCGCCGTTCGAGATCGTCGCGTTCCGGGTCCTCTTCTCGCTCGTCTTCTGCCTGATCCTGCTGACCGTGACCCGCAGCTGGGCCGGCTTCCTCGGACTCTTCCGCGAGCCGCGGCTCCTGGGCGTCATGGCGCTCGCGGGCGTCCTGATCTACGTCAACTGGCAGGTGTACGTCATCGCGACGACCACCGGCCACGTGATCGAGGCGGCGCTGGGCTACTTCATGAACCCGCTCGTCACGGTCCTGCTGGGTGTCCTCGTGCTGCGGGAGCGCCTCCGCCCGGCCCAGTGGATCGCGATGGCGATCAGCGCCGTGGCCGTGCTGGTCATCGCCGTCGGCTACGGAGCGTTCCCGTGGGTCTCGCTCGCGCTCGCCTTCTCGTTCGGCTTCTACGGGCTCGTGAAGAGCCGGGTCGGGGGCCGGATCGACGCCGTCGCCGGGCTGACGCTCGAGACGCTGTGGCTGACTCCGCTCGCGATCGTGCAGCTGGCCGTGGTCGGCTCGCTGGTCGGGCTGACCTTCGGCACGGAGGGGACCGGGCACGCGCTGATCCTCGCGTCGGCGGGCATCGTGACCGCCGTGCCCCTGCTGCTGTTCGCGGGCGCGGCGCGCCGTCTCCCGCTCTCGATCGTCGGATTCATCCAGTACCTGACGCCGTTCCTGCAGTTCCTCGTCGGTGCGTTCGTGCTGGGCGAGGAGATGCCGCCGGAGCGCTGGCTCGGCTTCGGGCTGGTCTGGGCGGCCCTGGCGATCTTCTCAGTCGACCTCGTCGCGGCGGAGCGGCGGAGGCGCCGTCCGGTGGCGTGAACGACGGAATACGTCGTTGAGAGCGGTTGCTGCGACCGGAAGTAACGATCAGGTCGCGAAATCCATTCGTAACACCCTTGTATTGTTCACGGCCTCCTCGGAGGTTACGTTTGCCGAGCGGTTGCCTCCGGCACCGCTCTGACGACAATCACTCTCAAGGAGCAACATGGGCGTTTACGCGAAGGCCGGTTCGGCTCGCGCACGGTCCCTCCGGGCAACCCTCGGCGGTGTCGCCATTCTGGGTGCCAGCGCACTCGTCCTCGCCGGCTGCGCCAGCGGCGGCGAGTCCGACGCGGGCACGGACAGCGGCGCATCGGGCGACCTGTCCCTCAAGATCGGCGCGATCCTGCCGCAGACCGGAACGCTGGCCGTCCTCGGCCCGCCCGAGTTCGCCGGTGTCGACCTCGCGGTCGCCGACATCAACGAGGCCGCTGCCGGTCTCTCGATCGAGGTCGAGCCGAAGGACTCGGGCGACACGTCGACCGACATCGCGACGCAGTCCGCCACCTCGCTGATCGCCGACGGCGTCTCCGCCATCATCGGCGCGGCGTCGTCCGGCGTGTCGAAGACCTTCATCGACCAGGTGACCCAGGCGGGCGTCGTGCAGGTCTCGCCGGCCAACACCTCGCCCGACTTCACCACGTACGAGGACGACGGCTACTACTGGCGCACCGCTCCCTCGGACGTGCTCCAGGGACGCATCCTCGGCAACAAGATCCTGGGCGACGGCAAGACCAACGTCTCGATCCTGTACATGAACGACGCGTACGGCACGGGTCTCGAGAAGAACATCAAGGAGACCCTCGAGGCCGGCGGAGCCACCGTCGCCGCGGAGGAGATCTTCGAGCCCGCCTCGACGGACTTCAACTCCGCTCTGACCACGGTCCTCGCCCCGAACCCCGACGCGCTCGTCGTGATCTCGTTCGACGAGATCAAGACGATCGCGGAGCAGCTCGCGGCGAAGGGCTTCGACTTCTCGAAGCTCTACGGCACGGACGGCAACTACGGCGTCATCGGCGAGTCGGACACGAACGTCGACATCGCCGGCGCCCAGTTCACCAACCCGGGCGTCCAGGCGTCGGAGGACTTCCAGTCGAACCTCCAGGCCCTCGTCGAGGAGCAGGGCAACGACCCGCTGACGGTGTTCAGCTACGCTCCCGAGTCCTACGACGCCACCGTCCTGCTCGCCCTCGCGGCGCTGCAGGGTGGAGCGACGGACGGCGCGACGATCCGCGACAACCTCGAGTCGGTCTCGAAGGAGGGCACGGAGTGCACCACCTACGCCGACTGCGCGGCCCTGCTCGCCGACGACGAGGACATCGACTACAACGGTCTCTCCGGCCCGATCTCGTTCGACGAGAACGGCGACCCGAGCGAGGCCTCGGTGTCGATCTACAAGTACTCCGCCGGCAACGTCACCTCGTTCGAGGAGACCGTCGACGGCTCGCTCGAGTAGCAGCACCACGGTGACGCGACCCCGGTCGTGACATCGGGAGGGGCTCGGTCTTCGGACCGGGCCCCTTCTGCGTGCGCGGGGGAGGGCGGCCGGCCCGGCTCCGAGCCGACGGTCGGAAGGGACGCGCGCGCGATCTGCAGGGGATCCTGGTCGCGCCGCGGTGCTCGATGCGCCGGAAAGCCTGTTCCCGCTCAGAAGCCCTGCGAACCGTGCGAAGACCTGCAGATGGTGCGCGGGCCTGCAGATCGTGCGCGGACCTGCAGATGGTGAGCGGGCCTGCCGATCGTTCAGGGCCGACTGACGGCGCACAGTTCCGCAGATGATGCGCGAGCCTGCGCGTCGCACTCCGAACGATCGAGAGGGCGCCCCCGGACACGCGGTCCGGGGGCGCCCTCTCGTCGTCGCCGGGTCAGCGCGGGCGGCGCAGCACCCTGACCAGGCCGGCGGGCACGACCAGCGTCCCCGTCGTCTCGGTGCCCGTGAGCAGCTCGACGCCGGTGCCGTCCACGACGACGTCCTCGCCGGAGTGGTTGAGGAAGAACGCGTACTCGGCGTCCTCGCCGTCCCGCGTGACGGTCTCGAGGCCCTCGGGGGAGAGGCGGGCCTCGATCCCGGCGTCGCGGAGCGCGTCCTCCACGATCGCGCCGAGATCGTCGCCCGAGACCCGGGTCGACACGTACCAGGAGCGGCCGGATCCGTAGCCGTGGCGCGTCACCGCGGGACCGCCCGCGGCGGGCCCGTCGACGTAGTCCGCGACCGCGACCGCGCCCTCGAGGACGAGCTCTTCTGTCCACCCGGACGCGCGGGCGCCCGTGCTGAGCGCGACGGTCTCGTCGGCGTGGAGCGGCAGGAACTCGGGCACGGCCACTCCGAGGACCTCGCGGAAGGCGCCGGGAGCGCCGCCCTCGTGCACGGCGTCGTTCTGGTCGACGACGCCCGAGAAGTACGAGGCGACGAACGTGCCGCCCCCGCGGACGTAGCCCTCGACGTTCGCCTTCGACGCCTCGTCGACGAGGTACAGCGCCGGCGCCAGGACGATGTCGTAGGAGGAGAGATCCGCGTGCGGGTGCGCGAAGTCGACGCTCACGCCGCGGCGCCAGAGCTCGGTGTAGTAGGCGATCACGCGCTCGCGGTGCTCGAGCTCGACCGACGGCCGCCACTCGAGGTCCTGGGCCCAGAACGACTCCCAGTCCCAGAGGATCGCCGCCCGGGCGTGCACCCGGGAGCCGAGGACCTCGCCGAGCCCGGCCAGCTCGTCGCCGAGGGCGACGACCTCCTTCCACACCCGGCTGCCCACTCCGGCGTGCGGCAGCATCGCGGAGTGGAACTTCTCGGCGCCGTAGCGCGAGGCGCGGAACTGGAAGTACAGGATCGCGTCGGCGCCGCGCGCGAGGTGGCTCATGCTGTTGCGGGCCAGCTCGCCGGGGCGCTTGGCGATGTTGCGCGGCTGCCAGTTGACGGCCGAGGTGGAGTGCTCCATCAGGATCCACGGGGCGCCACCCGCCAGGGAGCGGGTGAGGTCGGCGTCGAGCGCGAGCAGCACGTGGTTGTCGCGGCGCTCGGCCACGAGGTAGTGGTCGTTGGCGACGATGTCGACCTCGTCGCGCCACTTCCAGAGGTCGACGGACGGGCAGTTCGTGGCCATGAAGTTCGTCGTGACGGGGGTGCCGGGTGCGAAGCGCTTGATCGCATCGCGCTCGGCGCGGAAGCACTCGAGCAGCGCGTCGGAGGTGAAGCGCGCGAAGTCCAGCCGCTGCGTCTGATTGACGACGCTCGCCGAGATGCGCGGAGCGTCGATCTCGTCCCACTCCCCGTAGACCTGGCCCCAGAAGAGCGTGCCCCAGGCGGAGTTGAGGGCGTCGAGCGACCCGTACCGGCGCTGCAGCCAGGTGCGGAACGCGCGGACACTGTGCTCGGAGTAGTCCTCGCTGATCGGAGCGCCGTACTCGTTGTGGACGTGCCACAGCACGACCGCGGGGTGGGCGGCGTAGCGCTCGGCGAGGCGCTCGGTCAGTGCGACGCAGGCGGCGCGGTACTCGGGGGAGCTCGGGCTCACCATGCCGCGCGAGCCCCAGCCGAGGGTGACGCCCTCGCGGGTGACGGGGCGCGCCTGCGGGTACTTCTTCCAGAACCAGGCGGGAGGCGCGGCGGTCGGGGTCGCGAGGTCGACGTCGATGCCGGCCGCGTGCAGCAGCCCGATCAGCTCGTCGAGGAACGAGAAGTCGTACTCGCCCTCGCGCGGCTCGAGCAGCGCCCACGAGAAGATCCCGATGCTGACGAGGTTCACCCCGGCGCTGCGCATCAGGGCGATGTCCTCGTCCCACACCTCGCGCGGCCACTGCTCGGGGTTGTAGTCGCCGCCGTAGCGGATCTCGGAGCGGCCGCCGAGGAGGGCGCTGCCGGGGCGGCCGAGCGCGGAGGCGCGGGGGGTCTCCGCGACCGCGTCGGCGACGGGGGAGCTGGGGGCGGTGGTCATGCGGAGATCTCCTTCGAACTGTGTGCGCTCCCAGTTCTAGCACGGGATATCCGCCCGGCCGGGAACATTACCGGCCTGGAAGCCGCCTGAATCCGGGCATTCCGTCGAGTTGACAGTCCCGGGTTCCGTGTGTGTAACTGTAACCGCTCACAGGTACACCGTCGTCCATCCCTCGTCGGAGCGCCTCGGCACCACTTCCCCACAGCACTTCGACAAGGAGGACGAATGCGCACTTCACTCCGCAGGGCCGCCATCGCGACCGCGGCCGCCGCCGCCCTGACCCTCACCGGCTGCACCGCATCCGGCGACGCCGGCGAGTCCGGACCCGTGACCCTGAACTACTGGGCCTGGGCTCCGAACCTCGAGCAGGTCGTCGACATCTGGAACGAGCAGAACCCCGACATCCAGGTCACCGTGAACAAGCAGGACGGCGGCGACCCCGCCATCACCAAGCTGCTCACCGCGATCAAGGCCGGCAGCGGCGCTCCGGACCTGATCCAGGCCGAGTACCAGAAGATCCCGACGCTCGTCTCCTCCGACGCGCTCGCCGACATCTCCGGCTCCGTGTCGGACGACCTGGCCGGCGAGTACTCGGACGGCGTCTGGAACTCGGTCACCCTCGGCGGCGACGCGGTCTACGCGATCCCGCAGGACTCCGGCCCGATGATGGCCTACTACCGCACCGACATCCTCGACAGCCTCGGCCTCGCGGTGCCGACCACGTGGGAGGAGTACGCCGAGGTGGCGCGCGCCGTCCACGCGGCCGACCCGTCGAAGTACCTCGGCACGTTCTCGGCCAACGACGCGGGCTGGTTCACCGGCCTCGCGCAGCAGGCCGGCGCCTCCTGGTGGTCCATCGAGGACCAGAGCTGGGGCGTCGACATCGATGCCGGCCCGACCGAGCAGGTCGCCGACTACTGGGGCGGCCTCGTCGAGGAGGGCGCCATCGACAACAAGCCGATGTACACCCCCGAGTGGAACGCCGGTCTGAACGACGGCTCGCAGGTGGGCTGGATCAGCTCGGTCTGGGCGCCCGGCGTCCTCGGCGGCAACGCCCCGGACACCGCCGGACTCTGGACCGCGGCGACGCTCCCGCAGTGGGACGCCTCCGCTCCGTCGAACGGCAACTGGGGCGGCTCGAGCACGGCCGTCACGACGCAGTCCGACCACGTCGAGGCCGCGGTCGAGTTCGCCACCTGGCTGAACAGCGACCCCGAGGCCGTCGCCGCTCTGGCCGACATCTCGGGCGTCTACCCCGCCGCGACCGAGGCCGCGAGCCCCGCGCTCACGACCGCTCCCGAGTTCTTCAGCCAGCAGGCCGACTTCTACGACATCGCGTCGGAGGCGGCCGACACGGTCTCGAGCTTCACCTACGGCCCGAACGTGAACGTCGGGTTCAGCGCCTACAACGACGAGTTCGCCAAGGCGGCCGACGCGAAGACCCGCCAGGCCTTCGTCGAGGCGGTCGAGGCCATGCAGTCGATCACGACGGACGACCTGGTCTCCAGCGGCTTCTCCGTGAACTGACGGTGACGGAGGCGGGGTCCCCCCGGCCCCGCCTCCGCACCACCCCTCCCGTGCAGCGGCATCGCTCCTGCACGCGCAGACCACCCCAGCAAGCAGGACGAGGACCAGCGATGACCGCTCCCACGATCACCCGAGCACCGGACGGCAGCGTCTCGTCGAACCGCTCGAGCCGCCCCGCCGCCCGCCGCTCCGGCCGCTCCGGCTGGCGCTCGCGAGTCGGCATCCCCTACGCGATGCTCGCTCCCGGCATCGTGCTCTTCGTCGCCTTCATGGCGGCGCCCATCGTCTACACGCTCTTCCTCAGCTTCCAGAAGCGCCAGGTCAGCGGTCTGGGCCTGGGATCGGGCGCCCAGAAGCAGGTGTTCGCCGGCCTCGAGAACTACGCGTCCGCGCTGTCGGACCCCGAGTTCGCCGCGAGCGTCGGCCGCGTCCTGCTCTACGGGCTCATCCTGATCCCCTGCATGCTCGGGCTCGCCCTGCTGTTCGCGCTGCTGCTCGACTCGCAGCGCACCCGGGCCGTCGGGTTCTCGCGGATCTCGATCTTCCTGCCCTACGCCGTCCCCGCCGTGATCAGCTCGCTGCTCTGGGGCTTCCTCTACCTGCCCGCGGTCAGCCCCTTCTACTACGTCTTCGAGCGGATCGGCTGGGACGCCCCGAGCCTGCTCTCCTCCGGCGCCGTCATCTTCGGCATCGCGAACATCGCGCTCTGGGGCGGCGTCGGCTTCAACATGATCGTCATCTACACCTCGCTCAAGGCGGTGCCGACGGACATCTACGAGGCCGCCAGGATCGACGGCGCCAGCGAGGTGCAGATCGCCCTGCGCATCAAGATCCCGATCCTCGCGCCCGCGCTGGTGATGACCGCGCTGTTCTCGATGGTCGCGACCCTGCAGGTCTTCGCCGAGCCGACCACCCTGCGCCCGCTGACCAACAGCCTCTCGACGAGCTGGTCCCCGCTCATGCTCGTCTACCGCGACGCGTTCACCCGCGACGACATCTACTCCGCCGCGGCGACCTCCGTCGTGATCGCCCTGGCCACCTTCATCGTCTCCTTCCTCTTCCTCCGGGTCGTGCAGAAGCGAGCCTTCGGACAGGAGGACTGATCCATGACCACCGCCGCCCCCCGCCTCGGCACCACCGCCCCCTCGACGCGCTCGTCCCGCTCGCCCCTCGCGCACCGCGAGCGGCCGAGCGCGATCTCGACCGGGATCCTCCTCGTCGGCGCGATCTACTGCCTCTTCCCCGTGTTCTGGGTGCTCATGGCGTCGACGAAGGACGGCGGAGAGCTGTTCTCGACCTTCACCCTCGCGCCCAGCACCCACCTGATCGACAACATCGTCGCGCTGTCCTCCTACCGCGACGGCCTGTTCTGGCGCTGGATGCTGAACACCGCCCTCTACGCGGGGCTCGGCGCGATCGCCTCGACCTGGATCTCGGCGCTCTCGGGCTACGTGCTCGCGAAGTTCGAGTTCCCGGGCAAGAAGGTCGTCTTCAACGTCCTGCTCATGGGCGTTCTCGTGCCCGGCGTGATCCTCGCGATCCCGCAGTACTTCCTGCTCGCGAACGTCGGACTCACGAACACCTTCTGGGGCGTCCTGCTGCCGCAGATCATCAGCCCCTACGGCATCTACCTGGCCCGGATCTACTCCGCCGCGGCCGTGCCGACCGACGTGATCGAGGCGGCCCGCACCGAGGGCGCCAAGGAGATGTACATCTTCACCCGCATCGCGACGCCGATGCTGCTCCCGGGCCTCGTGACGATCTTCCTCTTCCAGTTCGTGGCCATCTGGAACAACTTCATGCTGCCGTACATCATGCTGGGCAACGACGAACTGTTCCCCCTGACGGTGGGGCTGAACGGCCTGCTGCACCAGGGCGCCTCGGCCCCGTCGCTCTACACGCTGGTCATCACGGGAGCCCTGCTCTCGGTCATCCCGCTGATCGCGATCTTCCTGGTCCTGCAGCGGTTCTGGAAGGTCGATCTGGCCGCCGGCGCGGTGAAGGCGTGATCCTCGGCGAGCCGCGGGCGGCGGGGGAGCCGACCCCTAAGCTGGCCGGGTGACCACCGCCTCCGGCCGCCAGAGACCGACGATCGAGCACGTCGCGCTGGAGGCCGGCGTCTCCCGCGGAACGGTGTCGCGCGTGCTCAACGGCGGCAAGTGGGTCAGCCCGGATGCGAAGACCGCCGTCGAGACGGCGATCAAGAAGACCGGCTACCGCGTCAATCCGCACGCGCGCAGCCTCGCCACGAACCGCACGAACTCGGTGGCCTTCCTCCTCACCGAGGAGCACCAGCTGCTGTTCGAGGACCCGAACTTCTCGACCCTGCTGACCGGAGCGGCCGCCGAGCTCGCCGAGCGCGACGTCTCGCTCGTGCTGATCATGGCCGGCAGCACGGCCGAGCAGAAGCGGGCCCTCGCCTACCTCGGCGCCGGGCACGTGGACGGTGTGCTGCTGGTCTCCGCGCACGGCGGGCAGCAGCTCCTCCGCGAGATCCAGGACCTCGCCGTGCCCGCCATCGCCTGCGGCATCCCGCTGGGCTACGAGAAGCGGATGGGCTACGTCGCCGCGGACGACGAGGAGGGGGCCCGCGAGATGGTCGCCTTCCTCCGCTCCCGCGGGCGCACCCGCGTCGCGACGATCGCCGGGCCGCCCGACCTGCCGGGGGGTCTCGTGCGCCTGGCCGGCTACCGCCGCGAGCTCGGCGAGGAGTACGACGAGTCCCTCGTGCGCTACGGCGACTACAGCCGGTCCAGCGGCGACGCGGCGATGACCGAGCTCCTGGCGGCCCGTCCCGATGTCGACGCCGTGTTCGCGGCGAACGATCGGATGGCCGCCGGCGCGATCGACGCCCTGCTGCGGGCGGGCCGCCGGGTGCCCGAGGACGTCGCCGTGGGCGGCTTCGACGACTCGAGTGTCGCGCTGTCCACGGAGCCCGCCCTGACGACGATGCGCCAGCCCTTCGGCCGCATCAGCGCCGAGATGGTGCGGCTCCTGCTGCAGAGCATCGCCGGGGAGCGCCCGGCCGCCATCATCCTGCCGACCGAACTGATCGAGCGCGCGTCCGCCTGACGGGGACGCGCGCTCGAGAGGTGCGGGGATGCCGCCTAGGAGGCGCGGAGCAGCTCGGCCTCCTGGACCAGGCGGTACGTGACGAAGGAGCGGCTGTAGCTGCGGCGCTTGCCGCTCGGGGTCTCGGCGATGACGACCTGCGCGTACACGCCCACGACCGACCAGCGCTCGTAGTCGCCGATCGCACCGGTGCCGAAGGACGCACCGAGGGCGACGGGGGCGGGGGTGTAGCTCTTCAAGCGCGGCTCCTTCGATCGGGGGCGAGCGGCGGTGGCCGCCGCCCGGGGGCGGCGTCGTCCGTCGGGCTGCATCCGGAACGTGCCTCCCACCAGGAGGATCGTGCTCGGCGCACCCCGCCGGGGTGACGTCTCGTGTCCCCAAAATTACGGCAACGGTCGCTCCGAGATGTCCCCGCGACGGGGGGTGGGGCGGCGGAGAGATCCTCCTCCGGCCGTCCTGTTCCCGACCCCGTGGATCAGCTCCAGCCGCAGTAGTCCGAGGCGATGTAGTCGTACAGCGCCCCGCGCACGGCGTCGCTCACCGCGACCGGCACGACGCCCTCCGCGCCGTCCTCGAGGCCGACGACGACCGGGAGGAACGTGCCGCGCTTGTCCTCCGAGACGGTGTGCGTGCTGCAGTTGACCGGCACGATCGCGAGGTCGAGCACGACCGGCTCCGAGTCGGCGTCGAATTGCCGTCCGACCGGCCAGACGTCGCCGGAGGCGGGGCGCAGGAGGATCGTGCCGCGCACCTCCTCGATCCGCACCGATCCCCCCGCGCCGGTCGGCGTGACGGTCAGGGCGAGGTGCGCGACGGGCCCGCCCGCCTCCTCCCTCACGGTCACCTCTCCGGCGGGCTCGACCGTCACCACCTCGGCGACGCGCTCGGCCAGGCAGTCCTCGGTGTGGACCCTGGCCAGAGTGCCGAAGGGGTCCTCCGGCGCGACGACGGCGGTGCCCGACGTGCCGGCCGTGGTCCAGGTGAGTCGGATCCGGCCGTCGGAGGCGTCGCCCTCGCAGTCGGGCTGGGGCAGCTGGAGACGGAGCGCGGTGGTCGTCCCGGCGCGCACGGTCGAGGGCTCCGGCGTCCACGCGGCGCCGGTGAACGCGGGGGAGTCCAGACGCGCCTCCCAGACGTCCAGTGCGGCACCGGTGCCGTTGGCGACGAGCACCTCGAGTCGTCGAGGGCCGTAGTCGTCGCGGTTCTGCCGGATGCTCACCGAGACGCCGTCGGGCAGCACTGTGGGGGAGCTGCCGCAGCCCGCGAGCAGCGCCAGCAGCACGACGGGCACGACGGCCGCGGCGGTGCGTCTCATCCGGTGCCTCCTCGCGCGGGACGACGAGGGCCCGCCGTCGCCTCTCGGCGGACGACGGGCCCCATGGTGCGGCGGAGGCGTCAGCCTCCGACGGTCGGGGTGCTCGTGGTGACCTCGTTGGTCGTCGCGAGCGTGCCCAGGTAGAGCTCGATCACCTTGGGGTCGTTCATGAGCTCGCGCCCCGCCCCCTCGTAGGCGTCGCGCCCCTGGTCGAGCACGTAGCCGCGATCGCAGATCTGCAGAGCGCGGCGGGCGTTCTGCTCGACGATCATGATCGAGACGCCGGCCCGGTTGATCCGCTGGACGTTGACGAACGTCTCGTCCTGGCGCATCGGCGACAGTCCCGCGCTCGGCTCGTCGAGCAGGAGCATCGACGGGTCCATCATCAGCGCGCGCGACATGGCGACCATCTGGCGCTCACCGCCCGAGAGCGAGCCGGAGCGCTGCTTGAGCCGCTTGGTGAGCTCGGGGAACAGCTCCGTGACGAACTCGAGGCGCTGGCGGTACATCTTCGGCTTCTGGTACATGCCCATCTCGAGGTTCTCCTCGATGGTGAGCGACGGGAAGACGTTGTTGTTCTGCGGCACGAAGCCGACGCCCTTCGAGACGAGCTTGTCGGCCTTCATGCCGGTGATGTCCTCGCCGTTGAGCAGCACGGTGCCCTGGCGGATGTTCACCAGCCCGAACATCGCCTTCAGGAGCGTCGACTTGCCCGCTCCGTTGGGTCCGATGATGCCGACCAGCTCGCCCTTCTTCACGTAGACGTTCGAGCCGTTCAGGATGTTGACTCCCGGCACGTACCCCGCGTGGAGGTCGTGCGTCTCGAGGGTGTTGCCGGTCACTTGTCGTCCTTTCCGAAGTCGACGGCGGGCGCGTCCGTGGTGGGCGCGACGCTCGTCGGAGCGGCGTCCGCGGCGTGCGCGGTCGTCGTGGAGCCGGTGGCCGGGGCGGCGGCCGGGTGGGCGGGCGGCACGATGCCGGCCTCCTCCGCCTGCCGCTCGACGTCCTCGCGGACGAGGTCCGACTCCATCTCCTCCGCGATCTCGAGCTGACCCTCGACGGTGCCGAGGTCGGTGTCGTGGTGGGCGCCCAGGTACGCGTCGATGACGGCCGGGTCGTTCATCACGGTGGAGGGAGGGCCCTCCGCGACGACCTTGCCCTCGGCCATCACGATCACCCAGTCGGCGATGGTGTTGACCATGTGCATGTCGTGCTCGACGAAGAGGACGGTCATGCCCTCGTCCTTCAGGTTCACGATGTGACCGAGGAGCGACTGCGTCAGCGCCGGGTTCACGCCCGCCATGGGCTCGTCGAGCATGACGAGCTCGGGTTCGGACATGAGGGCCCGCGCCATCTCGAGGAGCTTCTTCTGACCGCCCGAGAGGCTCGACGCGTAGTCGTCCTTCTTGGTGTCCAGCTTGAACTTCTCGAGCAGGCTGATCGCGCGCGCCTCGATCGTGTCCTCCTCCTTCGACCACAGCGGCCTGATGAGCGAGGTGAAGATGTTCTCGCCCTTCTGCCCCTTGGCGCCGAGGAGCATGTTCTCGAGCACCGTCATGCCGCCGAGGGCCTTGGTGAGCTGGAAGGTGCGCACCATGCCCATCCGGGACACCCGGTAGGCGGGGACGTTCGCGAGGTTCTTGCCCTTGAAGTTCCAGCGCCCGGTGTTGGGCTTGTCGAAGCCCGTCAGCAGGTTGAAGAACGTGGTCTTGCCGGCTCCGTTGGGGCCGATCAGGGCGGTGATGGAGCCGCGGGGGATCTCGACGTGCGCGACGTCGACCGCGGTCAGTCCGCCGAAGCGCCGGCTGACGCTGTCGGCGACCAGGATGGGGTCCTTCTTCTTGACCCCGGGGACGATGGTGTCCTCGGTGATGTCCGAGACCGGCGTTTTAGGCAAAGTGCAGATCCTTCTTCTTGCCGAAGATCCCCTGTGGTCGGAAGATCACCAGGAGCATGAGCGCGACCCCCACCACGATGAACCGGATGGGTCCGGTCTGCACCGTCGTGAGGCGGATGATGTCGTTGCTGAGGACGCCGGTGTCGATCCCCAGGGTGAGGAGTCCGTCGGTGAGACCGAGGACGACCCAGAAGATGATCGAGCCGGCCACCGGTCCGAAGACCGTCGCGGCGCCGCCCAGGAGCATGATCGTGTAGAGGAAGAACGTCAGCTGCGTGCCGTAGTTGTCGGGCTGCAGCGACCGGGGCAGGATGAACAGCGCTCCGGCCAGGCCGCCCAGCACGCCGCCCAGGACCAGCGCCTGGATCTTGTACGAGAAGACGTTCTTGCCGAGGGCGCGCACGGCGTCCTCGTCCTCGCGGATGCCCTTGATGACGCGGCCCCAGGGGCTGCGCATCAGGAGGAACACCAGGAGGCAGGCGAGGCCGACGAGACCCCAGCCGACGATCCTGACCCACCACTGGTCCTGGTTGTAGGTGAGCACTCCGAGTCCGAAGCGCCCCTCCGGCAGCGGGTTCAGGTCGTTGAAGGCCCGCGCCGCTCCGTTGATGCCCTCGGAACCGCCCGTGACCGCCGAGAACTCCGGCGTCTTGACCGACAGCCGGATGATCTCGGCCGCCGCGATCGTCACGATCGAGAGGTAGTCGGCCCGCAGCCGCAGCGTCGGGATGCCCAGGATGAGCGCGAACACGGTCGCCGCGACGATGGTCGCGAGCAGGGAGCCCCAGACGGGCCACTCGAACTTGACCGAGGTGATGGCGAAGGCGTATCCGCCCACCGCCATGAAGCCGGCCTGTCCGAAGTTGAGGAGGCCGGTGAATCCGAAGTGGATGACCAGGCCGATCGTCGCGAGGGCGTACGCCGCGACGGTGGGATCGACGATCTGCCCGATCGCCAGCCAGATGAAGTTGAGGTTCATGGTGTCCTAGCCGATCCGTTCCTTGCGGCCCAGGATTCCCTGCGGCCTGACCAGGAGGATGATGATCATGAGGATGAGCGGAGCCACGTACTTGAGGTTCTCCGGGATCCACACGGTCGAGATGTTCATCATGAGTCCGATGATGAGCGAGCCGACCAGGGCTCCGTAGGCGGAGCCGAGGCCTCCGAGCGTGATCGCCGCGAAGATCAGCAGCAGGATCGACGCTCCGGTGTCCCAGCGCAGCGACTGGTAGTAGCCGATGTACACGCCCGCCAGAGCGGCGAGGGCTCCCGACAGCACCCAGACGACGCGGATGACGCGCTCGACGTTGATGCCGGAGGCGGAGGCGAGGGCCCGGTTGTCCGAGACCGCGCGCATGGCCTTGCCGATCTTGGTCTTCGTCAGCACCAGGGCGACTCCGACGATGCAGACGATGCCGACGACCGCTCCGACGATGTCGGTGAACTTCAGGCTGATGCCGAGGGCGTCGACCGTGAAGTACGGAGCGGTGCTGTTGGGCAGCGAGAGGCGGTCGGCGCCGAAGAAGAAGACGTACACGTAGCGCAGGGCCAGGGAGAGGCCGATCGTCACGATCATCAGCGGGATGAGCTGGATGCCCTTCTTCCGCAGCGGCTTCCAGAGCAGTCCGTCCTGCACGTAGCCGAACGCCCCGCCCAGGATCACGGCGAGGGGGATCGCGAGCAGCGCCGGGAGCCCGAAGACCCCGGAGAGGAGGTAGGCCATCAGGGCGCCGAAGGTCACGAGCTCGCCGTGCGCGAAGTTGTTCAGCCCGGTCACGCCGTAGATCAGCGAGGCGCCGATCGCCGCGAGCGCGATGAGGAGGCCGAAGATCAGGCCGGTGACGACCTTGGGCCAGAAGATGATCCAGAAGGTGTCGGCCGAGACCGGCTGGTTCGCGGCGTTCGAGGTGCCGTCGGGGTTCGTCGCGTCGTTGCCCGTCGTGCCCTCGGTCGCCGGGCTGGTGGGGGCCGCCGAGTCGGAGGGGACGGGGGCGGTCGCTCCGGTGCCCTTCGCGTTCGCCGTCGACACGATGAAGTTGACGATCTGGTTCTGCGAGCCGACGATCGTCACCTCCTTCGGGTTCTGACCCGCGGCGGGGTAGCCCTTGTCGGCGGGGAGCGTGTCCTCGTCGACCGTGATGGTGAAGCTGCCGGGCTCGTCCAGCGGGAAGACCGCGCGGCCGTCGGCCCCGGTCGTCAGCGTCGCCGAGGAGTCGCCCTCGATCGCGACGGAGACGCCGGCGAGGTTCTCGTTGGTGCCCTGGACGCGGACCCAGGCGATGATCGACTGGTCGGCGGTGGTCTCGGCCATCGCGGCGGGAGCGGCGGCGGCGAGACCGGTGAGGGTCGCGGCGAGCAGGCCGACCGCCAGGAGTCGGCGGCGCAGCGCGCCGAACGGACTAGCTGTCGCCACGGGGCGCCTCCCGGTCCGTCGGGTGCGGGGTCGTCGAGCGCTTGTGGCGCGTCGAACGGGGAGCTGTGAGCAAGACGTTTACCTCTCGTCAGGGTGCACAGACGGATGCTGACTCCGGGCACGCCCGAACAGCCGTCGTCAAACAACGTTGGTTGACCATACGTTCCGCATGTGTCGGCGGTGTTTCACCGTCGGCACAGACGCGTGACCACATTATGAGGGGCGGAGAGCGCTCCAGCGGTCTCGAACGGGTGACAGGGCGCTCCCGCTCGGAATAGAGCGGCCCCGCGGGCGCTTAAGATTGAGCATCCGGGCTCCCCGGGACCGGATGCCCTCTCCTCCGCCCGGGCACCCGCTACGACCTGTTAAGGGGCATTGATGGACCAGCCGGATCCCTTCGGATTCCTCGGACTCACCTACGACGACGTCATGCTCCTGCCGGGGCACACCGACGTCATCCCGAGCGAGGCCGACACGACCTCCCGGCTGACCAAGCGCATCTCCGTCGCGACGCCGCTGCTGTCCGCGGCCATGGACACGGTGACCGAGGCGCGGATGGCGATCGCCATGGCGCGCCAGGGCGGTCTCGGCGTCCTGCACCGCAACCTCTCCATCGCCGACCAGGCCGACCAGGTCGACCGGGTCAAGCGCAGCGAGTCCGGCATGGTCTCCAACCCCGTCACCACGACCCCGGACGCCACCGTCGCCCAGGTGGACGAGCTCTGCGGGCAGTACCGCATCAGCGGACTCCCGGTCGTCGACTCCTCCGGCGTCCTCGTGGGCATCATCACGAACCGCGACATGCGCTTCGTCTCGCCGTTCGAGAAGGCCTCGACCCTCGTGCGCGACGTGATGACCAGCTCCGGTCTCATCACCGGCCGCGTCGGCATCCCCGACAGCGAGGTCATCGCCCTCTTCGCGCAGCACAAGATCGAGAAGCTGCCCCTGGTCGACGAGCAGGGCAAGCTCGCCGGGCTCATCACGGTCAAGGACTTCGACAAGTCGGAGCAGTACCCCAACGCCACCAAGGACGACGCGGGCCGCCTGCGGGTGGGCGCGGCCATCGGCTTCTTCGGCGACGCGTGGCAGCGCGCCACGGCCCTCCTCGACGCCGGAGTGGACGTCATCGTCGTCGACACCGCCAACGGCGACTCGGCCGGCGTCCTCGACATCATCCGCCGGCTGAAGTCCGACACCGCCTTCGCGGGAGTCGACGTCATCGGCGGCAACGTCGCCACCCGCTCCGGCGCGCAGGCGCTCGTGGACGCGGGCGCCGACGCGATCAAGGTCGGAGTCGGCCCCGGATCCATCTGCACCACCCGCGTCGTCGCCGGCGTCGGCGTGCCCCAGGTCACCGCCGTGTACGAGGCGTCCCTCGCCGCCCGCGAATCGGGCGTGCCCGTCATCGCGGACGGCGGGCTGCAGTACTCGGGCGACATCGCCAAGGCGCTCGTCGCCGGCGCCGACACCGTCATGCTCGGCTCCCTGCTGGCCGGCTGCGAGGAGAGCCCCGGCGACCTCGTCTTCCAGAACGGCAAGCAGTTCAAGACCTACCGCGGCATGGGCTCCCTCGGCGCCCTGCAGACCCGCGGCGAGCGCACCTCCTACTCGAAGGACCGCTACTTCCAGTCCGACGTCCCCACCGACGACAAGCTCATCGCCGAGGGCATCGAGGGCCAGGTGCCCTACCGCGGTCCCCTCGCCAACGTGGCGTACCAGCTCGCCGGAGGCCTGCGCCAGTCGATGTTCTACGTCGGCGCGCGCACCATCACCGAGCTCAAGCAGCGCGGCAAGTTCGTCCGCATCACGGCGGCAGGGCTGAAGGAGTCGCACCCGCACGATGTGCAGATGGTGGTGGAGGCGCCGAACTACCGGCGCTGAGCACTGCTGGTGGGGTGGGTCGACGTCGGATCGCGATGGCGGCCCCTCTGCCCGATGGGCCTGCGGCCCATACGACCACCACACCGGAGGGGCCGCCATCCCGATCCGCCGCCGACCCCGTTCCGGGAGTCGGTGGCGGTTCTGCGTGGGGGGCGGAACGCCGGACGCAGCGCGAGCGGCGCGGGGCGCCGCCGCGGCTGCGCCGGGAGG
>NZ_JAMRYM010000048.1:0-27582 GCF_023743255.1 Rathayibacter rubneri
CCCTACGACCGCGACCACGCCGCCTGGCGCCACCTCAGCGCGCGACCCCGACGCCGGTGACGCGAGCCCACCCGACTCGACGCCCGCAGGGCGAGCACACCACAACCCGACCCCCGCACAGCGAGAACGCCACCACTCGACGCCCGCAGGACGAGGCACACCTCAAGCCCCGGTAGGTCGCGAGTCCTGGTGAGTGTCGATGCCCGAAGGGCGAGCCCGCTCAGCGGGGATCGCGTGCCAAGCGATTCCCGCGGCGGGCGACGCTCCCCGCTCCCTGGAACGCCCCACGTCGCGAACCCGACCGCGCCACGCCGCGCGAGGAGCGGCGTGGAAGAAAGCGCCCACTGAGCGCTCCGCGCTCAGTGGAAGAAGTGCCGCTCCCCCGTCGTGTACATGGTGACGCCGGCGCGCTTCGCGGCGTCGATGACCTCGGCGTCGCGGACGGAGCCGCCGGGCTGGACGACGGCCTTGACGCCTGCGGCGAGGAGCACCTCGAGCCCGTCGGCGAAGGGGAAGAACGCGTCGGAGGCGGCGACGGACCCGGGGGCCCGGTCGCCGGCGCGGGTGACGGCGAGGTGGCAGGAGTCGACGCGGTTGACCTGGCCCATGCCGACGCCGACGGAGGCGCCGCCCTTGGCGAGCAGGATCGCGTTGGACTTCACGGCGCGGCAGGCCTTCCACGCGAATTCGAGGTCGAGGAGGGTGTCGGCGTCGGCGGGCTCGCCGGCGACGAGCTCCCAGCCGGAGCTGACCTCGCCCGGGCCTCCCGTGAAGCGGTCGGGCTCCTGGATCAGGACGCCGCCCGAGATCTGCTTGAACTCGGTCTCGACGGGGGCGTAGAAGGAGGGCAGCTGCAGCAGGCGGAGGTTCTTCTTCGTCTTGAGCACCTCGAGCGCCTCGGGCTCGAAGGCGGGCGCGACGAGGACCTCGGTGAAGATCTCCTTGACCGTCTCGGCCATGGCGAGGGTGACGGGGCGGTTCGCCGCGATCACTCCTCCGAAGGCCGACACCGGGTCGCACTCGTGCGCCCGGCGGTGGGCGGAGGCGATGGGGTCGATGGCCTTGGTGCTCGCGATGGCGATGCCGCAGGGGTTGGCGTGCTTGATGATCGCGACGGCGGGCAGCACGAAGTCGTACGCGGCGCGGACCGCCGCGTCGGCGTCGACGAAGTTGTTGTACGACATCTCCTTGCCGTGCAGCTGCTCGGCCTGGGCGATGCCGGTGCCGTCGGGCGAGACGTAGAGAGCGGCCTTCTGGTGCGAGTTCTCGCCGTAGCGCAGGACCTGCTTGAGCGTGCCGCGGATCTCGATCGCTCCGTCGACGGCCGGGTCGCCCGCCTCCTGCCCGGCGAACCAGGCGGCGACGGCGGAGTCGTACGAGGCGGTGTGCGCGAAGGCGCGGGCGGCGAGGGCGCGGCGGGCGGCGAGGGTCGTGCCTCCGTCGCCGAGGGCGGCGATGACGCCGGCGTAGTCGGCCGGATCGACGACGATCGCGACGTTCGCGTGGTTCTTGGCCGAGGCGCGCACGAGGGCGGGGCCGCCGATGTCGATGTTCTCGACCACGGTCGCGGCGTCGGCGCCGCCGGCGACGGTCTCGCGGAACGGGTAGAGGTTGACCACGACGAGCTCGAACGCGGCGATGTCGAGCTGCTCGAGCTGCTCGCGGTGCGAGGCGAGCCGCAGGTCGGCCAGGATCCCGGCGTGGACCGCGGGGTGGAGCGTCTTCACGCGGCCGTCGAGCGACTCCGGGAACCCGGTGACGGAGGAGACGTCGGTCACCTCGTGGCCCGCGTCGCGGATCGTGGCGGCCGTCGATCCGGTCGAGACCAGCTCGACGCCCGCGGTCGCGAGCGCCTCGGCGAGCTCGAGGAGCCCGGTCTTGTCGCTGACCGAGATCAGCGCGCGGCGGACGGGGACGACGTCGCGGTCGTCGTAGCTGCTGGGGTCGTGGGCGGTGATGCTCATGATCGGGCGAGCTCCTCGAGGTCGACGGTTCCGTGGGCGATGTCGAGCACCGTCTGCACCAGCAGACGCCGCTCGATGGTCTTGATGCGCTCGTGCAGCGCGGCCTCGCTCTCGCCGGGGAGCACGGCGAGGCTCTCCTGGGCGATGACGGGACCCGTGTCGACTCCGGTGTCGATGACGTGCACGGTGACGCCGGTCTCGGTGGCCCCGGACGCGAGCGCGTCGCGCACGGCGTGGGCGCCGGGGAACAGCGGCAGCAGGGCGGGGTGGGTGTTGATCATGCGCGGGCTGAGGGCGTCGACGACGACGGGCGGGAGGATCCGCATGAAGCCCGCGCAGACGACCAGGTCGGGCTCCCACTCGCGGATGCTCGCGAGCAGCTCCTCGCCCCAGGCGTCCCGCGACGCGAACGCGTGCGGCGTGACCGTGAAGGAGGGGATGTCGAACGCCTCCGCGTGGCGCAGGCCCTCGGCGTCGGTGTCGCTGCCGACGGCGACGACGCGCGCGGGGAACCGGTCGTCGCGGGAGGCCTCCAGGAGGGCGCGGAGGTTGGAACCGCCGCCGGAGATCAGTACGACGAGCTTCAGCACTGCGCAAGTCTAGGGGGAGGCCCTCGCCGGGGACCACCGCGGTTCAGCCGCGCGACGTCCTGCCTGCGGCGAGGCCCAGCGCGGCGGCGAGCGCCAGCTCGAGCGCGGCGACCGCGCCCACCACGACCGGATCGGGTCCGACGACCGCGAGCCGACCCGGCCCGGCCGCGCCCGCCGACGCCCAGGCGAGCAGCCCGAGCAGCACTCCCCCGACCACTCCGATGCCGGCGGCGGCGACCGCGCCCCAGCGCAGGAACGGGCGCCCCTCGAGGGCCTCGAGGAGACCCCTGCGCACCCTCCAGCCGGCGAGGAAGCCCGCGAGGACCGGGACCAGGAGCCCGACGAAGCCGAACGGCAGGTCGCCCTGCGGCAGCGCGCCGAGGAACGGGATCGACGGCACCGGGCCGAGGAGGGTGCCGGCGGGGCCGACGGACGATCCCGCTCCGACGGCGAATCCCGGTCCGATCAGCCAGCTCGCGGCCCAGATCACGAGGTTGGGGACGAAGGCGAGCTGGCCGAGCGTCAGGGCGAGTCCGCCGAGCGCCTCGGATCCGAGTCCCTCGTAGAGGGCGACGACGGAGGCGTAGCCGGTGACGAGCAGCACCGCGACGAGCACGGCGGCGGTGCCGACGACGCCCGACGCGGCGAGCGCTCCGGCGCGCAGCGAGACGAGCACGAGGGGCAGCGCCGGCTGCCCGAGCCGGGCGGCCGCGTCCGAGACCAGCTCGCCGAGGCGGTCGGTCTCGCCGCTGCGGGCGGAGTGGGTCCCCGCTCCGATGGCGACGCCCAGGCCGAAGACGAGCGGCGGCAGCACCGCGCCCTGCACGGTGGCCACCGTCGCCGCCTCGGTCGCCGACCCGAGGGTGACCAGGAGGGCGATGACCAGGTAGGTCGCGATCGACACCGTGAAGCCGATGAACCGGAACGGCGACTCCTGCGCGCGGCGGCCCGTGCGGGCGCCGAGGAGGATCGCGAGCACCGCGAAGGCGAGGGGCGCGATCGTGACGGCGAAGGCGTCCGCTCCCCCGGGCAGGCCGAGGGCGAGTGCGGAGTCGGGCGCGAGGCTCGCGCGCAGATCGGCCCCGTGGCCCATCAGCCAGGCGTCGGCCGAGACGCGCCAGAACACGGCCCAGTCGACGGCCGTGTCGTACTGGACGGCCCAGAGGACGGTGAGCGGGACGAGGGGGATCGCGATGCCGATGAGGGCCGAGAGAGCGGCGTCGAAGGCGGCGAGGAGGGCGACGGTGATCCGGTTCATGGGCTCGACGAGCCTACCGGCGGGCCCGGCTCCGGCTGCTCCGCCGCGCGCTCGGGCGCGTCCGCACGCCCTAGGGTCGAGCCGTGACGAGGACCGCAGCAGACCGGACCGAGCGGGGCCTGGACCGGCTCGTGGACTTCAGCGACGCCGTGACGGCGATCGCGATCACCTTCCTGGTGCTCCCCCTCGTCGACGCGGTCGAGGAGGGCGGGTCCGACGGCCTCGGCCCGCTCCTCGCGGACCACGTCGGCACGCTCTCGGCCTTCGTCGTGACCTTCGCGGTGATCGGACGTCTGTGGCTGGTGCAGCACGCGGTCTTCGAGGAGGTGCGCCGCTACTCCCCCGCACTCGTCGCGGTGGACTTCGTCTGGCTCGCGGCGATCGTGCTGCTGCCGTTCGCCGCGAACCTGCTCTCGAGCACGTCCACCGACGACCCGTCCGTGGTCGCCCTCTACATCGGGGTGATCGCGGGGGCGAGCGCCGCCACCCTCGGGATGCGGTTGCTGCTGCGCCGCGATCCGGACCTCGCCGCCCCCGGGACCCGGCAGCCGCTGGCGCGCTCGGTGATCGTCCTCGGGCTGCTGCTGGCGGCGCTCGTCCTCGCCGTGGTCGTGCCGACGGTGGGCGTGCTCTGGCTGCTGATGCTCCTGCTCGCGGAGCCGATCGAGCGCCTGGTGCGCCGCCGGCGGCCGGGCCCGCGCACCCGTCCCGTCCGCACCGCGCGCGGGCTGGACCGGCTCGTCGGCTTCGCGGACGCGACCGTCGCGATCGCGATCACCCTCCTGGTGCTGCCCCTCGTGGAGCTCGCGCCCCGGATCGCCGCCGACGGAGGAGGCGTGGCGGCACTCCTCGACGACCACCTCGACCAGGTGCTCGCGTTCGCGCTCTCGTTCCTGCTGATCGCGGTGTTCTGGATCCCCCATCACCGCGTCTTCGAGCTCGTCGACGACTACGACGGCGGCCTGGCCCGACTCGGTCTGCTCTGGCTCGCCGCCGTGACGTTCCTCCCCTTCGCGACGAGCGTGATCGCGCTGCTCCCCGACACCCGCGGAGCGATCGGCCTGTACCTGGGGACGATGACGGTGATGAGCGGCGCACTGGTGCTGATCGAGCGGCATCTCGGCCGGCACCCGGCGCTGCTGCGGGAGGGGGTCGGCGAGGTGCCCCTGCGCGGCGCCCTGGTCCCGTTCGGACTGCTGGTGCTCGCGCTCGTGCTCGCGATGGCGGTGCCCTCGCTCTGGTGGCTGCTGGTGCTGCTCCTGCAGACGCCGGTGCGGCGGCTGCTCGATGTGCGCCGCTAGCGCTGCGGCGTCCAGCCGAGCTGCGGAGCGATCCGCTCGGCGACCGTCCGCAGGATCCGGCGGTGCGACTCCACTCCGCCCACCGCGGGGAGCGTCAGGGTCAGCGAGTCCGCCTCGGCGAGGGCGGGATCGGCGGCGAGCGAGGCGACGATCTCCTCCGGCGACCCGATGTGCAGCGGGCTGAAGCGCATGGGAGCGGCGATGATCGAGCGGTCGGCGGTGCGCGGCGTGCCGTCGTCGTTCATCCGGGCGAGGTAGCCGTCGATGAAGGGGCGGTGGGCCCGCTCGTCGGCGTCGTCGACCAGCGGCAGCACGATGCGGCCCGCGGTGACGCGGGAGGTCCGCTCCGGATGCGCGGCGCGGAACGCCTCGCGGTAGGCGCGGATCTGGACGGCCTGCTGCTCGGCGAACGGCAGACCGGTCTCCTCGGTGTTGAGCGTCGAGACCTGCAGGTGCATGCCCTGCTCCCCGGCGCGGACGGCGGAGGAGACGGAGCCGGCGCCGTACCAGATCCGGTCGGCCAGCCCCGGGGCGTGCGGGTGCTGCACGAGCGGGTCGCCGACGGGCACCGACATCAGCGCCGACTCGGCGATCCCGAGGACCTCGCCGGACAGCGCCCGGCGCAGTCGCTCGATCCGCTCCTGCGCCTGGGCGCGGAACTCGCCCTCGCCCTGGCCGAAGACCCCGTCGAAGACCGACGCGAGGTGCGCGAATCCGCTGCTCACGCCCAGATCGAGACGGCCGCCAGAGAGCAGGTCGACGGTCGCCGCGTCCTCGGCGAGGCGGATCGGCGCCTCGTAGCGGGCGCCGATGACGGCGGTCCCCAGGCGCAGCCGCCGCGTGCGCTGCGAGGCGGCGGCGAAGAACGTCATCGGCGAGGCGAGGTAGCGCTCGAAGTGGCGCACGCGCACCCAGCCGGTGCCGTAGCCGAGCTCCTCGGCGAGCTCGAAGAGGGCGAGCCCGTCCTCGAGGCTGCGGGCGGCGTCGCCGGGCTGCTCGGGACCCTCCGGGTAGGGGACGAAGGTCAGGAAGTCGAGGCCGGGTCTGCGGGTCACCCCCCGACCGTACCCGGAACGCACGGACGGGCGGGATCCCTGCGGAAGCAGTCGATCCCGCCCGTCCGGACGCTGTGGAGGCTAGAGGGAGGCGAAGACCTCGCGCAGCAGCGCGGCGGTCTCGGACGGCGTCTTGCCGACCTTCACGCCCGCGGCCTCGAGGGCCTCCTTCTTGGCCTGCGCGGTGCCCGCGGAGCCCGAGACGATGGCGCCGGCGTGGCCCATGGTCTTGCCCTCGGGAGCCGTGAAGCCCGCCACGTAGCCCACGACCGGCTTGGTGACGTTCGCCTTGATGAAGTCGGCCGCGCGCTCCTCGGCGTCGCCGCCGATCTCGCCGATCATGACGATCGCCTTCGTCTCGGGGTCGGCCTCGAACGCGGCGAGCGCGTCGATGTGCGTGGTGCCGATGATCGGGTCGCCGCCGATGCCGATGGCGGTCGAGAAGCCCAGGTCGCGCAGCTCGTACATCATCTGGTAGGTCAGGGTTCCCGACTTCGAGACGAGGCCGATCGGGCCCTTGCCCGTGATCGTGGCGGGGGGGATGCCCACGAGCGACTCGCCCGGCGTGATGATGCCGGGGCAGTTCGGTCCGATGATGCGGGTCTTGTTGCCCTTCTCCTGCGCGTACGCCCAGAACTCGGCCGAGTCCTGCACCGGGATGCCCTCGGTGATGACGACGAGGAGGCCGATCTCGGCGTCGATCGCCTCGATGACGGCGTCCTTCGAGAAGGCGGGCGGGACGAACGCGATGGAGACATCGGCGCCGGTGGCCTCGATGGCCTCCTTGACGGTGCCGAAGACGGGCAGCTCGACGTCGCCGTGGGTGACGGTCGTGCCGGCCTTGCGCGCGTTGACGCCGCCGACGATGTTGGTCCCGGCCTTGAGCATCAGCGCGGTGTGCTTGGTGCCCTCGCCGCCGGTGATGCCCTGGACGATGACCTTGGAGTCCTTGGTGAGGAAGATCGACATGCTTGTTCTCTGATTCCTTGAGTCGTCGGGTCCGTTACGCGGCGGCGAGTTCGGCGGCCTTGTCGGCGCCCTCGTCCATGGTCGCGGCGAGAGTGATGAGCGGGTTGGCGGCGGCCTGCAGGATCGCGCGACCCTCCTCCACCTTGTTGCCGTCCAGGCGGACGACGAGCGGCTTGGTCGCGGTGTCGCCGAGGATCTCGAGCGCCTGCAGGATGCCGTTGGCGACGGCGTCGCACGCCGTGATGCCGCCGAAGACGTTGACGAAGACGCTCTTGACCTGCTCGTCGCCGAGGATCACGTCGAGGCCGTTCGCCATGACCTGGGCGGAGGCTCCGCCGCCGATGTCGAGGAAGTTGGCGGGCTTCACGCCGCCGTGGCGCTCGCCCGCGTAGGCGACGACGTCGAGGGTCGACATGACGAGTCCCGCGCCGTTGCCGATGATGCCGACCTCGCCGTCGAGCTTCACGTAGTTGAGGTCGTTCTCCTTGGCCTTCGCCTCGAGCGGGTCGGCGGCGTCCTTGTCCTCGAGCGCGGCGTGCTCCGGGTGGCGGAAGCCGGCGTTCTCGTCGAGCGAGACCTTGCCGTCGAGAGCGACGATCTCGCCCTCCTCGGTGAGGACGAGCGGGTTCACCTCGACGAGGGTCGCGTCCTCGCCGGTGTAGACGTCGTAGAGCGTGACGAGCACGGGAGCGACCTTGCCGATCAGCTCCTCGGGGAACTTCGCCGCTCGGGCGATCTCCTCCGCCTTGGCGAGGTCGATGCCCTGACCGGGGACCACCTCGACGCGGGCGAGGGCCTCGGGGCGCTCGACGGCGAGCTGCTCGATCTCCATGCCGCCCTCGTACGAGGTGAGCGAGAGGTAGGAGCGGTTCGCCCGGTCCAGCAGCACCGAGAAGTAGAACTCCTGCGCGATGCGGGCGCCGCCGGCGACCATGACGCGCTTGACGACGTGGCCCTTGATGTCGAGGCCGAGGATCGACTTCGCCGCCTCCTCCGCGTCGTCGGCGGTCTTCGCGACCTTGACCCCGCCGGCCTTGCCGCGTCCGCCGATCTTCACCTGCGCCTTGACGACGGTGACGCCGCCCAGCTTCTCGGCCGCGGCGCGCACCTCCTCGGGCGTGTCGGCGACGATGCCCGGGAGCACGGGGACGCCGTACTTCTCGAACAGATCACGGGCCTGGTATTCGAAGAGATCCACGCTGCATTCCCATTCCGCGCTGAGCGCGCTTGCGTTTCGAGTCCGATGCGGCCCGTCTGCGCCGGAGTCTCGGCACGGTCCTGGGCCGCGACAACTCTACTCCGCACGCACTGCGCCCTTCCCGCGCCGCGTAGCGTGGACGCATGCCCCCGAGGACCCGCCCCCGCCCGGAGCGCGACGTGTTCCGCGAGGGCGTCTTCCTCGTGGCGGGCGCCCGGGCGATCCTCCTGCAGATCGCGCATCCCGCGGTCGGCGCCGGAGTGGCCGAGCACTCCGACTTCGTGCACCGCGCGCTCGGGCGCCTGCACGGCACCCTCTCGTACCTCTACGCCCTGCACTACGGCTCCCCGGAGGACGTCCGCGCGGTGCGCCGCCGGGTGAACCGGGCGCACGGGCCCGTCCGCGGACCCGGCTACAGTGCCTTCGATCCGGAGCTGCAGCGCTGGGTCGCCGCGACCCTCACCCAGTCGATGCTCCAGCTCTACGAGGGCGCCTTCGGACCGATGCGCCGGGAGCAGGCGGACGACCTGGTCGACCGCTCGCGCGTCGTCGGCACCTCGCTGCAGATGGCGGACGCGTCGTGGCCCGTCGACCGGGCGGCGTTCGACGCCTACTGGGACGAGCAGGTGGAGCGCCTGCACGTCACTCCCGAGGCGCGCCGCGTCGCGCACGATCTCCTGGGCGGAGCGATCGCCGCGTGGTACCTCCGCCCGTTCGGGCCGTACCTGCGGCTGATGACCGCAGGGCTGCTCCCTCCGTCGCTCCGCGAGCCCTTCGGCTTCCGCTGGAGCGAGCGGCAGCAGGCGCGCTTCGACCGGGCGCTCGCGCGCACCTTCGCGGTGTACCGGCGGCTGCCCGCCCGGGTGCGGACCTCGCCGAGCCGGTTCTACCTGGCGCAGGTGCGCCGGGCGACCCTCGCCGACGCCTAGGCCGTGCTGATCACGATCTCGCGTGCTCCGCTCGGCCTGATCGACACGGCCTAGAAGCCGGCGGTGATGCTCCAGCCGGCGTAGGCCGCGAGCTCCAGGCCCAGCGCCTGCGCGGCGGCCTGCGCCTCCTCGACTCCGCGCTCGTCCCGGACGTCGACCGAGATCGGGACGCTGTCGCCGAAGCCCGAGACCGAGACGCGGGCGCTCGTGGGGCCGCTGTAGAGCGGCACGTGCGCGTCGGCGGTCCGGGCGCCGACCACGCGCGACCCGGTCGCCTCCGCGATCACCGCCAGGGCGAACGGCGCCGTCGCGATCGCATCGGTGTACAGGGTCGCCTCGCCACGCATCCTGCGACTCTACGGCGGGAGCGGATCCCCGTCCGGCACTCCCGCGGACGGGCCGGACGGAGGAGAATGCGGCCGAGAGCAGCACTCGATGAGGAGGCGCAGCATGGACGCGGTCGTGGTCGGAGTCAGCGGATCGGATCGGAGCACGGACGCCCTGCGCTGGGCGCTCGACTACGCCGAGGGGCATCGGCTGCCCGCCGAGCTCGTGAGCGTGGTCGAACCGGCGCGGGGGCGCGTCCCGGAGGCGGCGGTGGCGCAGCGCCGAGCCGCCGGAGCGGTCCTCGAGGAGGCGAGGGCTCTCGCGGAGCGGGAGTACGCCGCAGTGCCCGTGCGCGTGCGGCTCCTCGACGGCGATCCCGTGCACGTCCTGGCGGAGGCGGCTCCGGCGGGCGCGCTGCTGGTGCTCGGCGCGCATCCGCTCGCCCGGCGCGGTCTCGCGGTGGCCGCGCCCGTCGCCGTCCGGGTGGCCGCGGCCTCGCGCTCGGCGGTGGCGCTGATCCCGGGACCCGTCGAGCCCGGCCGCAGCGGTGTCGCGGTCGGAGTCGACGGATCGGAGGTGTCGCTCGAGGCGATCCGGCTCGCGGCGCACGAGGCCGACCGGCTCGGCGAGCCCCTGCTGGCTCTGCACGCCTGGCAGCTCCCGGGCGCCTGGGCCGACGCGGTTCCCGTGGAGCGCAGGGTCATCGACGCGATCGAGGAGGACGAGGACCTCGTGCTCGCCGAGTCGCTGGTGGGCCTGGGCGACAGCTGCCCCGACCTCGAGATCCGGCACCTCCTCGTGCGCGGCAATCCGGTCGACAAGCTCAGCGAGATCGCCTCCGGAGCCCGCCTGCTCGTGGTGGGCAGCCACGGCCGGGGCGCGTTCCTCCGGCTCCTGCTCGGCTCGGTGAGCCACAGCCTGGCGCTCACCGTGCCGGGGCCCCTCGTGATCCTCCGCCACCGCGCTCTCGCGCGCTGAGGGCTGGGCATCCGATGGGATCCCTCGAACGGGGCACGGGCCGGGACTACGGTGAACCACCCGGCATCCGCCGCGGCTGTCGACGACGACGGGAGCACTCATGAGCAGCACGGAACCGACCCGAGCGGAACCGAGAGGCACGGAACCGCGCAGCACGGAACCGCGATCCTCCGAGGCCCCCTCCGCCCCGACCGGCTCCGGCACCCTCTCGGTCGCCGCGATCCTCGCGGAGGCCGCCCGCCGCACTCCGACCACGATCGCGATCCGGGTGGGTCCGCTCGCGCTCGACTACGCCACGCTCTGGGACCAGACGCGGGCCTACGCGGGAGCACTGCGCGCCCACGGCATCGGACAGGGCGACCGGGTGGCGCTGCTCGTGCCGAACGTTCCGGACTTCCCGCGCGGCTACTTCGCGGTCCTCGCGCTGGGCGCCGTGGTCGTCCCGGTGCACGCACTCCTCAAGCACGACGAGATCGCCTACGTGCTCCGCGACTCGGGAGCGACGGCGCTGATCTGCGCCGCGCCGCTGCTGGCGGAGGGAGCGGCCGGCGCCGAGCTCGCCGGCGTCCCCGTGCTGAGCGTGATGGTGCCCGACGGCACGGAGTCTCCGTTCGCCCGCCTCGAGGAGCTCGCCGCCGAGGCCGAGCCGATCGACGGGTACGTCCCGCGCTCCCCCTCCGACACCGCGACGATCCTCTACACGAGCGGCACGACCGGCCGGCCCAAGGGAGCGGAGGGGACGCACTTCGCGATCGTGTCGCAGTCGGACGTGCTGCTGATGAACACCTTCGACCTCCACCGCGGCGACGTCGTGCTCGGGGCACTCCCGCTCTTCCACACCTTCGGGCAGGTCTGCGCCATGAACACCGCGTTCCGCACGGCGGCGACGGTCGTGCTGGTGCCGAAGTTCGACGGCGACGCCGCGCTCGAGGCCATGATCGCGCACGACTGCACCGTGTTCGAGGGCGTGCCCACCATGTACGTGGCGCTGCTCGACGCGGCGACGAGGCGCCCGGACCGCCCGCCCCTGCGCTACGCCGTGTCCGGAGGCGCGGCACTGCCCGTCGCGGTCATCGAGCGGTTCCGCGAGGTGTTCGGCGTCGAGATCTACGAGGGCTACGGGCTCACCGAGACCTCTCCCGTCGCCACGTTCAACCACGTCGGCGTCCCGCCGCGGGCGGGCACCGTCGGCACACCGATCTGGGGAGTGGAGGTCGAGGTGGCACGGGCCCAGGTGCAGGACCGCGTGGAGCTGCTCCCCCGCGGCGAGCTCGGCGAGATCGTGATCCGCGGGCACAACCTCATGAAGGGCTACCTCGGGAACCCCCGGGCGACGGCGGAGGCCGTCGTCGACGGCTGGTTCCGCACGGGCGACCTCGGCACGAAGGACGACGAGGACTACGTGCGGATCCTGGACCGGACGAAAGACATGATCATCCGCAACGGCTACAACGTGTACCCGCGCGAGGTGGAGGAGGTGCTGATCGGGCACCCCTCCGTCGCCAACGCCGCGGTCTTCGGCGTGGCCGACGAGAAGCACGGCCAGGAGATCGTCGCGGCCGTCGTGCTCGGACCGTCGGCGACGGCGAGCGCCGAGGAGCTGATCGCGTTCACGAGCGAGCACCTGGCCGCCTTCAAGTTCCCGCGCCGCATCGAGTTCGTCCACGCCCTGCCGCTGGGCCCCAGCGGGAAGGTGCTCAAGCGCGAGCTCGTGTCCCGCTACTCCTGACCGACCGCGCGGGACGCCGCTGCGGTCCTCCTCGCGCGGCGCGCCGCGGACCGGAGCGGCGTCTCGCGTCGGGTACCGGGGTCAGCCGAGCAGCGACCGGACGACGGAGGCGAGCACCGCGCCCGCAGCGGCCCCCGCCACCACCTGCGCCGGCGTGTGCGCCCCGAGCCGCACGCGCGACCACCCTGTCCAGAGCACGACCGGCACCGAGAGCAGCAGCGACCAGGGCCCGTAGGCGATCAGCACCACGACCGCGCAGGTCGCCACGACCGCGGCGTGCCCGGAGAGCTTCCACGCGAGATTCACCAGTCCGACCGCCGCGACGACCGCCACCGTCACGAGACCGAAGGTCGTCACGGCGGCCGGAGCGCCCAGGGCGCCGAGCAGCACGAGGCCGACGACGATCGAGACCAGCGCGAGGGCGATCGGGAGCGCGCGCTCGCGCCGCTCCGGCACGTGGTGGTCGCCCCGGATCCGCCCCGAGCGCATCAGCAGCCGGATCGCGAGGTAGGGCAGCACCCCGACGAACAGCGCCGCGAGAGCACCCCAGGCGACCCCGAGCAGCGGTGGATCGGCGACCCGGGCTCCGACGACGACCGGCACCACCACGGCGAGGACCGCGGGCGAGAACGCCTCGGTCGCGAACCTCGCCGCCGAGACGCTCCGGGAGGCGCGCGGGACCGGGGCGGTCACGGCGCCGCGCGCCTCACAGCTTCTCGATCGGCGCGACCTTGATCAGCAGCTTCTTGGCTCCCACCGCGTCGAACAGCACGTGCGCGACGCGCTTGGTGCCCTCTCCGGTCACCGCGTTCACCCGGCCCTCCCCGAAGTCGGTGTGCCGGATGCGGTCGCCCGCGATCAGCTCGAGATCGCCGTTGTCGCGGACCATGCCCGTGATGCGGTTCGGGAACTCGGCCCTGGCCTTGGGAGCCGCGGCGAGCGCCTCGCGGAACTCGGTGTTCGAGCGCGAGCGGCCGAAGCCCGGGCGCTGGGCGTTCAGCGCGCGCGGCTGAGTGCCTCCGCGCGACGTCGCCGCTCCCGGCGACTGGCGCCACTCGATGAGCTCCCCGGGGATCTCCTGGAGGAAGCGGCTGGGCATCGCGACCGACGTCTCGCCGTACTGCGCGCGCGTCATCGCGAGCGACAGGTAGAGGCGCTTGCGGGCGCGGGTGATGCCGACGTAGAAGAGCCGCCGCTCCTCGGCCGGACCGCCCGGCTCGTTCGCGGAGATGCGGTGCGGGAGGAGGTCCTCCTCGATGCCCGTGAGGAACACCGCGTCGTACTCGAGGCCCTTCGCGGTGTGGAGGGTCATCAGCGAGACGGTGCCCGAGTCGTCCTCGAGGTCGTCCGCCGCGGCGACGAGCGACACCTCGGTGAGGAAGTCCACCAGTCCGCCGTCGGGGTTGTTGCGCGCGAACTCCTTGGTCACGGCGATGAGCTCGTCGACGTTCTCGGCCCGCGCCTCGTCCTGGGGATCGCGGCTGGCGCGCAGCATGTCGAGGTAGCCGCTGCGGGTCAGCAGCGCCGTCAGAACCTCGTGCACCTTCGCCTCCCCCTCGGGGCGGCCCGGGTCGAGCATCATCGCGCACTCGTCGAGCAGCGTCGCCAGATCGACGATCGCCCTGGTGACCTTCGGTCCCATGCCGAGCGACCCCGCGTTGCGCATCGACTCGCGGAGGGTGACCCCGTTGGTGTCGGCGAACGACTGCAGCTGCGCCTCGGTGGCCGGGCCGATGCCGCGCTTGGGCGTGTTCATGATGCGCCGCAGCGCGAGCACGTCGGCGGGGTTCGCGACGGTGATGAGGTACGCGAGCGCGTCCTTGATCTCGGCCCGCTCGTAGAACTTCGTGCCGCCGAGGATCCGGTACGGCAGCGCCGAGCGGATGAAGATCTCCTCCAGCGCACGGGTCTGCGCGTTGGTGCGGTAGAACACCGCGATCTCGTCGTAACCGGTGCCCGCGGCGTGCAGCCGGGCGATCTCGTCGACCACGAACTGCGCCTCGTCGTGACCGGAGTAGCCCGTGTAGCCGATGATCTTCTCGCCGTCGCCGCTCGAGGACCAGAGGTTCTTGGCGCGACGGTCGAAGTTGTTCGAGATGACCGCGTTCGCCGCCGAGAGGATGTTCTGGGTCGAGCGGTAGTTCTGCTCGAGCAGGATCACCCGGCAGCCGGGGAAGTCGCGCTCGAACTCGACGATGTTGCGGATGTCGGCGCCGCGGAACGCGTAGATCGACTGGTCCGAGTCGCCGACGACCGTCAGCGAGGCGCCGGGGATCGACCCGTCGGCCGTGACCGGGCCGCGGTACGGACGGTCGAACTGCGCCGCGTCGATCGTCGCCCGCGGCACCGGCCGGGTCAGCTCGTGGATCAGCGAGTACTGCGCGTGGTTCGTGTCCTGGTACTCGTCGACCAGCACGTGGCGGAAGCGCCGCTGGTACTTGGCCGCCACGTGCGGGAACGCGCGGAAGAGGTACACGGTCTGCGCGATGAGGTCGTCGAAGTCGAAGGCGTTGGCGCTCTCGAGGGCCCGCGAGTAGGCGCGGAACACCTGGAGGAACATCTCCTCGTTCGGGTCGCTCATGTTCGCGGTGCGCGCGTACGAGTCGACGTCCGCGAGCTCGTTCTTGAGCTTCGAGATCTTCGAGGACGCGCTCGCGACGGTGATCCCGAGGGAGTCGGCCTCGAGGTCCTTCACGATCCTCTTCAGCAGCGCGCGCTGATCGCCGGAGTCGTAGATGGTGAAGGAGGAGGTCATGCCGAAGTTCTCGGCCTCGCGGCGCAGGATCCGCACGCAGGCCGAGTGGAAGGTCGAGATCCACATCCCCTCCGCGCTCTGCCCGACGAGCTTCTCGACGCGCTCGCGCATCTCGGCCGCCGCCTTGTTGGTGAACGTGATGGCGAGGATCTGGCTCGGCCAGGCCTCGCCGTTGCCGAGGAGGCTCGCGATGCGGCGCGTGAGCACGCTGGTCTTGCCGGACCCGGCGCCGGCGACGATGAGCAGCGCATCCCCGCGGTACTCGACCGCCTCGCGCTGCTGCGGGTTCAGCCCGGCGACGAGCTTCTCGTGCGCCGGGTCGCTGAAGGAGGCGCCGTCGCCGGGCGCGCCGACGATGACCGGGGTGGCGCGGGAATCGCTCGGATCGAAGAGGAGGCTCATGTCCCTCCGAGTGTAGATCGACCCTCCGACACGGGGAGCCGGGTCAGGCCGCTCGGGGCCGAGCCGCGGACGCCGTCAGCGAACCACCCACGTCGAGGCCGCGCCAGGCGAGCGCGAAGCCCACGAGCGCGATCGTCGAGGTCGACACCGCGAGCAGCTGCTGCAGCGCGAACGCGGTCAGATCCTTCGTGTCGTCCGGGTAGTACTGGATGCCCTGCACAGCGAGTCCGGCGAGGACGAGCACCACGACGACGGAGCAGACGACCAGCAGTCTGTTCACGTTCCTGCGCGGTGTGCGACGCGGTGCCCTGCCCAGCTGCGCGCGGGTCGAGAGCCAGGCGCAGGCGAGGGAGGCGGAGGCCAGCGCGACGAGGTCGGCGCCGAGCACGTCGCTCGCCCGGTGCCACGATGCGGCCATGGTCAGGTTGCCGACCAGGACCACCACTGCGCCGCCGAGCAGGAGCACGACGGTCCGACCGCGGGCGGGAAGCACCATGGCCAGGGCGAAGACGACCGAGACCGCGGCCGCGGTGTGACCGCTCGGGAAGCTGCCGCCGGTGTACCAGGCGTCGGTCTCGACGAGCAGCGGGCGCTCGAGGACGACGTTCTTGAGCAGCTGCGTCAGTCCGGCGGTCAGCACGATCGACCCGACGGAGGCGAGCGCGAGGGCCGGACGGCGCCGGATCAGCGCGATCGACGCGGCCAGCAGGGCCCCGCCGATCATCGAGACCGGAGTGACGTCGGCCAGGGTGCCCGCGGCCGTCCCCGTCGCCCGGCCGAAGACCAGGTCGGCTCCGCGCAGGCCCGAGTTCTCGGCGGCCTGGCCCTGCGGGGTGAGCACGGCGAGCCAGTAGACCAGAGCCACCCCGAGGGCGGCGAGCACCGCGGAGGTGATCCAGCGGCGGGTGATGCGGGCGCGGGTCGACACGGGTTCCCTCCTCTCGAGGGGCGGGCGGGGCGCGGCGAGCGCGCCGGGCGGAGGGCTTCCGATGATGACAGGGAACACTCCCGGTCGCCTCCATCCGCGCCGGGAGGTCGCTGATCCGGATCAGAGGGCCGCGACGACCTCGAGTGCCAGATCGGGGTGGTCCGCGAACACGCCGTCCAGTCCGGTCGCGAGGATCATCCGGAACTCGTCCTGCCAGGCCCCGAAGGCGGCCGGCTCCTTGCCCCGGCGGTGCACCTTCTCGAGGAACCGGTTCTCGGGGCGGAGGGTCCAGGTGTAGACCTCGAGCCCGACGGCGTGCGCGTGCTCGACCAGCGCGTTCGGCCCCGTCACGCGTCCCGCTGCGTCCCGGGCGAACAGCATGCTCTTGTCGACGCTGACCCCGTCGACCGTGCCGGCGAGGTTGCGCAGTCCGGACGGGGTGACGAAGTCGGCGTAGGGAGTGGCGCGGGCGCCGTGCGCCGCGACGAGGTCGGGCGCCGCTCCCCGCGACTCGATCAGGAACACGCGCTTCGTGCCGACGCCGCGCACGCCGAGACGCTCGAGCACCGTCTTCTCGAAGCTCTCGATGGTCAGCCTCGGGTCTCGGGGGCCCCAGCCGGCGGCGGCGAGCTCCTGCTCGAGCAGCACGTCCAGCGGCAGCCCGATCGAGTCGAAGTAGTCGGCGTGCTTGATCTCGGCGACGAGCCCGGGAGGCGCGCCCTGCGCGTCCTCGCCCGCCCGGTCGAGCAGGCCGAGCAGGTCCGAGAAGCGCAGCAGCGGGAACTGCCCGTCGAAGGTGGCGCTCGAGGGTCGGACGGCGGGCAGCCGCTCCCTCGCCCGCAGCTGGGCGAGCTCGGCCCAGGTGAAGTCCTCGGTGAACCAGCCCGTGACGTCCTTCCCCTCGAGCTGCTTGGTCGTCCGGCGGTCGGCGAACTCCGGTCGGCGCTCGATGTCGGTGGTGCCCGAGATCTCGTTCTCGTGCCGCAGGACCAGCACGCCGTCGCGGGTGGCGACGAGGTCGGGCTCGACGGCGTCGGCGCCGAGGGCGACCGCCAGATCGTAGGCGGACCGCGTGTGCTCGGGGCGGTAGCCGCTCGCGCCGCGGTGGCCGATGACGAGTGGAGCGGAGCGGTCGGGCATGCGGCGATCCTACGGGCGAGGACTCGGTTCGCTCGGGGGGAACAACCAGACTCTGAGAGCTGTTCTCAGATACTGTGGTCCCATCGTCGGAGTCCTCTCGAGGACCCGGCGGCACCACAGCATCCCGACCACACCGCGACTCAGCTCCGTTGCTCCACCGGACACCAGCGCACCTGAGAGAAGAGGAACCATGGCAAGCAGCAATCCGGCCTTCGGGCGTCCGGAGTTCAGCAACCGCGGCTACGCCGGCCGCGTGCAGGACCTCCCCGACGTCTCGTCCGACACGCTCGACCAGATGTACAACCGTCCGGCCGCGAGCTCCACGGAGACCGACCGGATGACCGTCGAGGACACCCTCGCGAAGACGGCTCTCGCCTTCGTCGTGCTCCTGGCGGGCGCGGCTGTCGGCTGGTTCGTCCCGGGGCTCATGCTCCCGGCCGTGATCGTCGCGCTCGTCCTCGGCATCGTCAACGCCTTCAAGAAGGTCCCGAGCCCCGCTCTGATCCTCGGCTACGCCGCCACTCAGGGCATCGCGGTGGGCGCGATCTCGGGCATCTTCGAGAACGTCTACGAGGGCGCGGTCGTCCAGGCCCTCCTCGCGACCGTCATCGTGATCGGCGTCACCCTGGCGCTGTTCATGAACGGCAAGATCCGCACCTCGCCGAAGCTGAACAAGATCTTCTTCATCGGCATGATCAGCTACGCGGTCTTCTCGCTCGTGAACCTCGGTCTCGGCCTCTTCGGCGTCGGCGGCGGCTTCGGTCTCCGCACCGGCTTCATCGGCATCGTGATCGGCCTCATCGCGATCGCGCTGGCCACCTACTCGCTCGTGATGGACTTCGAGTTCATCCAGCAGGGCGTGCGCAACCGCGCCCCGCGCATCTACGGCTGGACGGGCGCCTACGGCATCCTCGTCACGGTCGTCTGGATGTACCTCGAGATCCTGCGACTCGTCGCGATCTTCCGCGAGTAGCCCTCGCACCGCTGATGCCGTCGGGCGCTCGACCTCCGGGTCGGGCGCCCGACGTCGTTGCGGGGGTGCTGGCCCCTCGTCCAGGCCCGCCTGGCAGCATGGATCCGTGACCGCCTCCTCCTCCCGCATCGTCGGCCTCGACGTCGCCCGCGGGATCGCCGTGCTCGGGATGTTCGCCGCCCATCTCGCTCCGGTGACCGAGGAGATGATCTGGAACGGCCGCAGCTCGGTCCTCTTCGCGGTCCTCGCGGGGGTGTCGATCGGGCTGATGACCGGCGGTGCACGCCGCTCCGAGCGCCCCGGGCGCGACACCGGCTCGATCCTCCTCCGCGGGCTCTACCTGCTCGCCCTGGGCGTCGCGCTGACCCTGCTCGGCACGCCCATCGCCGTGATCCTGCCCCACTACGGCGTGATGTTCGCGCTCACGGCCCTGGTCCTCTTCCTGCCCCGAACGCTGCTCGCCGTGCTGGTCGTCGTGTTCGCCGTCCTCGGCCCCGTGATCGTCGACGACCTCGTCGTGACCGGCGGAGCCTGGCTGCGGACGCTGCCGCCGGACACCGCACTGCTTGCCGAGCAGCCCCTCGTCTGGCTGACGCAGTACTACCCGGTGCCGTCCTGGCTGGCCTACGTCGTCCTCGGCCTCCTCGTCGCCCGGTGCGACATCCGCTCGGCGACCACGCAGCGCTGGCTGGTCCTCGGCGGAGCGGTCTCCCTCGTCGTCGGCTACGGCGGCGGCATGGCGATCGGCGGTGCCGAGAGCGTCGAGGCCCACGCGAGCACCACCGCCGAGCTGCTCGGCGCGGGCGGAGTCGCCGCCGTCGCGATCGGCTTCCTCACGGCACTGGGGCAGCGCTCGGCCGTGTTCCGGCGGCTCGCCGCTCCGCTCGCCGCAGTCGGCGGCATGCCGCTGACGATCTACTCCCTGCAGCTGGTGGCACTGGCGGTCTACCTGGTCCCCTACGAGCCCTTCGACTTCGACGCCTGGCGCAGCTGGACCCTCCTGCTGGTGTTCGTGCTCGGCTCGGTCGCCTTCGCGATGCTCTGGCGCCGGTTCGTCGGCCAGGGCCCGCTCGAGTGGCTCCTGTCGCGCGCCTCGCTGCGCCCCGCGGCCGGGGTCCGCACTCCGGCGCTGGGCTAAAGTGGGCCGATGATCACGCGACGCGAGGCCGCCCAGCGCCTCGACATCCCCCTCGAGATGGCGGCCCGCCACGGACTCGGCGCCCGTCTCACCGAGGAGGAGTTCGCCGCTCTCGAGCAGGACCCGCCGCCCTGGCTCGTCCAGTCGCGCGAGAACCGCACCGGCAAGCGCCCGGTCTGGGTGACCCTCGACTGCGCGATCTGCAGCCGGTCCGAGGCCGCCCGGCCCAAGAAGTGGTGGCCCGACTTCACGTTCCTCGTCTGCGAGGACCACTCCCCGGACGAGTGGCCGCACCACCCCGAGGGCCACCGCCGCGACGAGTACGACGGCATCGGCACCCGCTTCGTCGGCGTCGTCGACAGCGCCGTCTGACCCCTGCCCCGGAAACGCCGAACGGGCCCCCTGAGGAGCCCGTCCACCGCTGTTCCGCCGCGGGTCTCCGCACGGTCAGCTGCAAGGCGGAGGAGGAAGCGGTACTGGAAGTACCGCGCCCGACGACAACGCCGCAGATGGCCGTGCGGAGGCCCGCGTCACTCCCATTCGATCGTTCCCGGGGGCTTGGACGTCACGTCGAGCACGACGCGGTTCACTCCGCTCACCTCGTTCGTGATGCGGTTCGAGATGCGCGCCAGCAGGTCGTAGGGCAGGCGCGTCCAGTCGGCGGTCATCGCGTCCTCGGAGGAGACGGGGCGCAGCACGATCGGGTGGCCGTAGGTGCGGCCGTCGCCCTGCACTCCGACCGAGCGGACGTCGGCGAGCAGCACGACGGGGCACTGCCAGATCTCGGAGTCGAGGCCGGCGGCGGTGAGCTCGGCGCGGACGATGGCGTCGGCCTCCTGGAGCAGGTCGAGCCGCTCCTGGGTGACCTCGCCGACGATGCGGATGCCGAGCCCCGGGCCGGGGAACGGCTGGCGGCCCACGATGACCTCGGGCAGGCCGAGTTCGCGGCCGATGGCGCGGACCTCGTCCTTGAAGAGGGTGCGCAGCGGCTCCACCAGGGTGAACTGCAGATCCTCGGGCAGGCCGCCCACGTTGTGGTGCGACTTGATGTTCGCGGTTCCGGTGCCGCCGCCCGACTCCACCACGTCGGGGTAGAGCGTGCCCTGCACCAGGAAGTCGATCGACGCGCCCTCGCCCTGCGCCTCGAGGACCAGCGCCTCGGCGGCGGCCTCGAAGGTGCGGATGAACTCCCGGCCGATGATCTTGCGCTTCTGCTCGGGGTCGCTGACCCCGGCGAGCGCGTCGAGGAACTGCTCGCGGACGTCGACCGTGACCAGGCGGACACCCGTCGCGGCCACGTAGTCCTCCTCGACCTGCCGGCGCTCGTCCTTGCGGAGGAGACCGTGGTCGACGAACACGCAGGTCAGCTGGTCGCCCACCGCGCGGTGCACGATCGCGGCGGCCACGGCCGAGTCCACTCCTCCGGAGAGGCCGCAGATGACGCGGCCGGAGCCGACCTGCTCGCGGATCAGGGCGACCTGGTCCTCGATGACGTTGGAGGAGTTCCAGTCGTTCGGGATGCCGGCGGCGCGGTGCAGGAAGTTCTCGATGACGGCCTGGCCGTGCGTCGAGTGCTTCACCTCGGGGTGCCACTGCACGCCGTAGAGGCGGCGCGCATCGCTCCCGAAGGCGGCGACCGGGGTCGACGAGGTGGAGGCGAGGACGTCGAAGCCCTCCGGCGCCTTGGCGACCGAGTCGCCGTGGCTCATCCAGACCGTCTGGTCGGCGGGCTGCTCGCCGAGGAGCACGCCGCCGTCCGTCGAGATCGCGGCGTCGGTCGCCCCGTACTCGCGCAGGCCGGTGTTCGCGACCTCTCCGCCGAGGGCCTTCGCCATGACCTGGAAGCCGTAGCAGATGCCCAGGACCGGGATGCCGAGGTCGAAGATCGCGGGGTCGAGCTGCGGCGCCCCCTCCTCGTACACGCTGGACGGGCCGCCGGACAGGATGATCCCGACCGGCGACTTCGCGGCGATCTCGGCCGCCGTGGCGTTCGAGGGCACGATTTCGGAGTAGACGTTGGCCTCGCGCACGCGCCGGGCGATCAGCTGCGCGTACTGCGCGCCGAAGTCGACGACGAGGACGGGCTGCGCGGACAGCTGAGGGGTCGGCTGCGGGCTGGACTGCTGCTCGCTAATGGGGGGCCTCCACGGAGTCGGTCGGGGCTTTCGGATCGGTGCCGGCGGTGCGGCGCGCGAGGTACTGCTCGACCTCGCGCGCGATGCGCCCCTCGACGAAGAAGGAGAGCGTCGGGATCACGCCGCCGAGCGCGATGAGCACGAAGCGGCTGAACGGCCACCGCATCAGGCTCCACAGGCGGAAGTCGGCGAAGAGGTACACGACGTAGAACCAGCCGTGGGCGATGAGGATCCCGGTCGAGAGGTTCGCTCCCGTGCCGCTGGACTCGTACTCGCCGCCCGGCACCTCGTACATCGGAGCGAGGTTCAGCACGCCCTGCTGCCCGAAGGCGAACAGCTCGAGGTGGAGCACGTACTTCAGGAGCATCTCCGCGCAGAGCAGGAGCAGCATCACGCCCGTGATGATCGAGGTCACCCGGTAGAAGCGCAGAGCGCTCCGGATCGCAGGGAACTGCGCGGGCTTGGGCTCGAGGGGCATGGGGTCCAGTTTACGGTGCGGTCGAGGGAGCGGGGGCGCGCTGGGCCTCCTCGGCGTCGAGCGCCTCCTCGATCTCCCGCTCCCACGCGTCGCGCACGAGGCGGTACCAGAGGTAGAGCGCGAAGCCGGCGAAGACGACCCACTCGACGGCGTAGAAGACGTTGAGCCAGTTGAGCGAGAGGTCCTGCTGCCGGGCGGGGGAGTCGATCGCCTCGAGGCCGGCGATCGGCTCGTCGACGACGATGTAGCCCTGGTAGACGTCGGCCGGCGGATCGGGCCAGCGGTTGATCAGCGCGGGGATCGAGAGCGCGGTGAGGGTCAGCGGATCCGCTCCCTCCTCCGGCGCCTCGGCCGCCTCGTTCGCCACGAGACGCCCGGTGTACTGCGTCGGCGCCGACTCCTCTGCGGAGTTCAGGCGCTCGGCGACGGCGCGCGCCTGAACCTCGTCGGCCGTCCAACCATAGGCCACGACGAGGTCGGCGGTGCTCGTGCGCGTGCGCGCGAAGACCCACCAGCCGGGCTCCCCCGCGTTCAGCCGCCCGCCGATGACCTCGGCGCCGCCGGGCACGAGGACGGACTCGGCCGCGACGCGCTGGCCGTCCGCCTCCGCGGTGATCGGTGCGGACGGGGCTGCCACCCGGTCCAGGGGGACGACCGTCTCGGAGAGACCGTCGTCGGGTTCCGCCGCGTCGATGGCTCGGCCGACCTGCCACTGCCCGAGGGCGGCGAAGAGACCGGCGATGACGAGCGCGAGCACCAGGGCGCCGATCCAGCGCGGGCGGCGGGCGACCTGCCACACGGTGCTCTGCGTCATTCGTCCCTCGCTCGTGCCGGATCCGCTCGTCCCGCCCGGGGCGTGCCGCCGGGTGGACCCGACGAGCCTAGCCCGTGAGCGTGGGAGCTCCCCGGGATCAGTAGTCGGGCTCGACGGGCCTGCGCGGCCGGTCGGTCTCCGCACCGTCGGACTGCTGCATCGCCTGGTCGATCAGAGCCTGGCGCATCGGGTCCGGGAACTCGTCGTCCAGCTCGTCGCGCTCTCTCCCACGGGCGGGCGGGACCTCGACCGGTCCGGTCGCGGCGGGTGCCGTCCGCGTCGGCCCGGTGCGCACGGGCTCCGGATCGTCGGACATCGCGGCCTCGACCAGCGCGAACTCCTCCTCGGCGAGCGCGCCCCGCTCCGCCGCCGCTCGGCGCGGCCGGGGGCGCCGATCCGAGAGGAACTGCCCGATGCTCTCGGACCTCGAGGCGAGGATCGGACCGATGACGGCCATGATCAGCACGTAGAGACCGGCGAAGGGCTGGATCCGGTCGTCGAGACCGGCGGACAGCGACAGCGTCGCGAGGATCAGGGCGAACTCGCCGCGGTTGTGCAGGATGAACGCGGCGTTCAGACCCGCCCGCGGACCGAGCTTGTTCAGCCAGGCGACGAACTGGCCCGCGCCGAGGTTCAGCACGATGGTCATCACGACCGCCGCGAGCACCGGCCCGACCACGTCGGGGAAGGCGCTCGGGTCGAGCCCCAGACCGAAGTTGACGAAGAAGAAGGCGCCGAAGACGTCGCGGAGCGGGATGGCGATGTGCTCGACCCGCGCGCGGTAGCGGGTGGCGCCGATGACCAGTCCGATCAGGAACGCCCCGATCGCGTCCGTGACTCCGAGGACCTCGCCGATGCCGCCGAACAGCAGCGCGAGACCGAAGAACAGGATGGTGAACAGCTCGTCGTCGCGGGTGCGGAACAGCCGCGACACCACCTTGCCGCCCCAGCGGGCGATCGAGAACATGACGACGAGGAACGCGAACGCGATCAGCAGCTTCAGGATCACCGGCCACGGCTCGGTCTCGCCCGAGAGCACGACCGAGACGATGGCCAGGTAGATCGCGATGAAGATGTCCTCGACGACCGTCACGCCCAGGATCATCGGCGTCTCGGGGTTCGCGAGGCGCTTGAGCTCGATCAGGAGCTTCGTGACGATCGCGCTCGAGCTGGTGGCCGTGATGCCGGCGACGATCAGAGCCTCCTGGCTCCCCCAGCCCAGCAGGAAGCCGAAGCCCAGGCCCACGGCCATGTTGACGCCGATGTACGTGCCGCCCGAGAGGATGAGCCGGCCCGCGTTGCCGAAGAACTCGTCCTGGTCGAACTCGAGCCCGAGGTTGAAGAGGAGCAGGATCAGGCCGAAGACGGCGGTCAGCTCGATGTAGGTCGACTCGAACTCGAGCGGGAACCAGTGGAAGTTCGGGCTCGCGAGGAGCCCGACGACCATGTAGATGGGGATCGCCGGGAGGCCGATGGTCCGCCCGAGGCGTCCGAGCACGTAGGCGACGACGAACAGGATCCCGAGGACGATGAGGTCTTCACCGTGGTGCATCCTCAGGCTCCGGGTGCGTCGGCCGTCTTGGGGAAGGCTCCCGAGCGGAAGAAGGCGAACGCCTTGGCCACCTTCTCGGGGCTGCCGGCCACGACGAGCGTGTCGCCGGGGAAGACGCGGAAGTCGGGCGCGGGCGCGGGGTTGGCCGCGTCCCCGCGGACCACGGCGACGACGGTCAGGCCGACGATGCCGCGGTCGGCGGGCTTGCCGAGCTGCTGGCCCGCGATGTGGTCGTCGTAGTCGACGGTGAACCAGTCGATCGACAGGCCTGGGATCTGATCCAGCGCGGTGAGGGACTCGGTGATCTGCGTGCCGCCGAGCAGCTCCGCGAGGGTGTGCGCCTCGTCGTCGCTGAGGCGGAGGGAGACCTTCGCGCCGTCCTGGTCGCCCTCGGCGAAGGTGATGAGGTCGCTGTGCCCGGAGCGGTGGGCGATGACGCCGACCTTCCCGCCGTCGGCGGTGAGGAAGGTGTGCAGCACTCCGACACCGGGCAGCTTGACCCTGCGGACCTCGACCATGCGTGCTCCATCCGCGCCCTGCGGCGCTCCTGACTCGGATGCCTCCAGCTTAGGCGCGCCCGCTCCCCTCCCTCCCTCCGTTCGCCCGCGGAGGAACGCGGAGCCGTCCCTCTGCTGAGGGAACCCCGAACCGTCGAGGGAACCAGTCGTTGCGGGCTCCCTCGACGGTTCGGGGTTCCCTCACTGTCCACAGGGCCTGGAGTGCTCTCCACAGACGAGGGCGGACCGGCACCAGTGGAGGAGAACGCGGGCCAGGGTCGAGGGCATGAGTGCGGTGGAACTGCTCCGGGACGGAGCGTGCGGGCGGTCGGACGCGTTCGTGCGTCTGCGCAGGGGTGTGTACGTAGAAGCGGACGCGTGGGCGCGGGCCTCGGTCGACGAGAGGCAGCGGGCGCGCATCGACGCGGTCGCGGAGACGTGGTCGTCGCCCTTCTTCCTCCGGGAATCGGCCGCGGCGGTGTGGGGCCTCCCCCTGGTCGAGCCGCTCGCCACGGTCGTCCACGTCGAAGGAGCGACCGACGTCGGCAGCCGGACTCGGAACGGCGTGGCCGAGCACCGGAGCGCGCGCTTCCCGACGCTCGCGGTCATCGACGGCCTCGCCGTATCGGATCTCGCGCAGACCGTGTTCGATCTCGCGCGGTTCTCGTCCTTCCGTCGCGCCGTCGTCGCGGCCGACTACGCCCTGCGCCTCGTCGACGACGACGGCCGACCTCTCCTCCGGCGCGAGGAGCTCCTCGAGCGGCACGCGGATCTGCCGCCCGGCTCCCGCGGCCGGACGGCGAGCGCCGCGGTCATCGCGTTCGCGGACGCCGCCTCCGAGACACCGCTCGAGTCGATCAGCCGCGTGGCGATGCACGTGGGCGGGCTGCCCGCGCCGGTGCTGCAGCACCCGGTCCACGACGCCGAGGGGCGGGCCGGGGTGGTCGACTTCTTCTTCGACGAGGTGGCGGCGGTCGGTGAGGCCGACGGCGATCACAAGTATTCCGATGCCGCATTCCTGAACGGGCGCACGCCCGAGGAGGTCCTGCTCGCCGAGAAGCGCCGGGAGGACCGCATCCGCTCGTGCGTACGCGGCTTCGCCCGCTGGTCGTGGCGCGACGCCTACGACGTCCGCCCCCTGCTCGTCCGCCTGGCCCGCGTCGGCGTCAGACGCAGTGAGGGAACCCCGAACGGCCGAGGGAACCAGCTGGTGCGGGCTCCCTCGACGGTCCGGGGTTCCGTCGGAGCGGAGGCCGAGGGTCAGCTGGGCTGGTAGGGGGCGACGACGACCTCGACGCGCTGGAACTCCTTGAGGTCGGAGTAGCCGGTGGTGGCCATCGACCGGCGGAGGGCGCCGATGAGGTTGGCGGTGCCGTCGGCTCCGGTCGCGGGGCCGTAGAGGACCTGCTCGAGGGTTCCGACCGTGCCGACCTGCACGCGGCGGCCGCGAGGGAGCTGCGGGTGGTGCGCCTCCTGGCCCCAGTGCCAGCCGCCGCCGGGGGCGTCGGTCGCACGGGCGAGGGCGGAGCCCAGCATGACGGCGTCGGCACCGACCGCGACGGCCTTCACGATGTCGCCGGAGGTGCCGAGGCCGCCGTCCGCGATGACGTGCACGTAGCGTCCGCCCGACTCGTCGAGGTAGTCGCGGCGAGCACCGGCGACGTCGGCCACCGCGGTCGCCATGGGCGCCTGGATGCCGAGGGTCGCGCGCGTCGTCGACGCCGCTCCCCCGCCGAAGCCGACGAGCACGCCCGCGGCGCCCGTGCGCATGAGGTGCAGTGCCGCGGTGTAGGTCGAGGCCCCGCCGACGATGACGGGGACGTCGAGCTCGTAGATGAACTTCTTGAGGTTCAGCGGCTCGGTGCCGCGCGAGACGTGCTCGGCCGAGACCGTGGTGCCCCGGATGACGAACAGGTCGACTCCGGCGTCGACGACGGTCTGGTAGAGCTCCGCGGTGCGCTGCGGCGAGAGCGCACCGGCGACGGTCACGCCCGCGGCGCGGATCTCGGCCAGACGGGCGGTCACCAGCTCGGGCTTGATCGGCTCGGAGTAGATCTCCTGCATGCGCTCGGTCGCCCGCTCGGCGGGGAGCTCGCGGATCTCGGCGAGCAGCGGCTCCGGGTCCTCGTAGCGCGTCCAGAGGCCCTCGAGGTCGAGCACGCCGAGAGCGCCCAGGCGCCCGAGCGTGATCGCCGTCGCCGGCGACACCACGGAGTCCATCGGAGCGGCGAGGATCGGCGTCCGGAACCGGTACGCGTCGATCGCCCAGTCGACCGAGACCACCTCGGGGTCGCGGGTGCGGCGGCTGGGCACGACCGCGATGTCGTCGAAGGCGTACGCGCGGCGAGCGCGCTTGGCGCGCCCGATCTCGATCTCAGTCACGGAGCGAGTTTAGCCGGGCGCCTCGCCGCGCTCGTCGCCCGACCTCCGGCGCAGCCGCGGCGAGGCGCCCGGCTAAACTCGCTCCGTGAC
>NZ_JAMRYM010000049.1:0-27450 GCF_023743255.1 Rathayibacter rubneri
GTCGTGGGAGCGGTCGTCGGGCCGGGGGTCGGCAGGGTGCCGCCGCCGCTGGAGCGCGGGGTGGCCGCTCCGACGGTGAAGTCGGCGCTGTTGACGTCGGTGTCCCCGGCGGTGCCGTCGGCGCGCGAGAGCGACTCGGTGAGCGTCGGCACCGGGGCCGCCGCCGTCTCGAAGGTGTTGGACGTGCCGTAGCCGAGGGTATCGAGGACGGCCTCGGGCTGCGGCGATGCTCCGGTGGGCGGGGCGACGAGCGGCGCGGTGCCCTCGACGAGGAAGACGGTGCCGCCCGCGGCGGCCAGGTTGAGGCCGCCCGCGATCTGGTCGGGGGCGGGCAGTGCGGCGCCGTTCGTCCCGTTGCTCGCGCCCTGCACCAGGAAGTGGCCGCCGGCGGGCACCGTGCCCTGGAGCGCGATGGTGGTGGTGGGGTTCGCGGTGCCCGTGGCCGAGCGGTACTGCAGGCTCGTGCCGCCGAGGGCGATGTCGGACCCGGTGGGGTTGTGCAGCTCGACGAAGCGGTTGCTGTAGACGGCGCCGGCGGAGCCTCCGCGGGCGAAGACCTCGCTGATCACGAGCTCGTCGCCGGACGGCGCGGCCGAGGCGGGCGCCGCGACGAGCGGAGCGGCGACGAGGGCGAGACCGCCGATCGCGGCGGCCGAGCGGGCGGCGACGGCGAGGGAGCGCCTCCGCCGGCGGAAGGGGGTGGCGGTGCCGAGCACCGGATCGTCGTTCATGGCTGTCCTCTCGGTCGCCGTCCGGGGAGGGACGGCCGGTCGCGCCTGCGTCGGCGCGGAGTGCGCGCCCCTGAAAGGGGCACGAACAGCCACGCTATGCAGCCCAGATGCCCGGTCCGTGAACCGGGTGTTTCATGAGTGTGAACTCAGCCACCGACATCCGGTCGCGCCGGGCCCGGCGGCCCGCGCCACTACGGTCGAGCCATGACCGATCCCCACGATCTGCGCGGCCGCCTGGTCCGCGCGCACGGCGACTCCCGGGATCGGGCGAGCGCCTCCGCCTCCTCCGACGTCACGGGCTGGTGGCGCGACCCGGCCCTGCTGGCCGCTCTGGGGCCGGGGCTCGGCGATCTGTTCGCCGAGGAGGAGGTCACCGCCGTCCTCGGCCCCCAGACGCGCGGCACACCGCTCGCCGCTCTCACCGCCCTGCACCGCGGCGTCGGGCTCGTCGAGGCGCGCAAGGCGTCGGCTCCGGTCGAGGACTCGGCCGACTGGTGGGAATCGGCGATCGCCCTCGACTACCGCGACGATCCCCTCCTGTTCCGCGTGCGGCGCGCGCTGCTCGGGCCGGGCGACCGCGTGCTGCTCGTCGACGACTGGATCGAGACCGGCACCCAGGCCGCCGCGTGCCGTCGCCTCGTCGAGCTCGCCGGAGCGGAGTGGGTCGGCGCGGCCGTCGTCGTCGACGGTCTGGAGGACGACGCGCGGCGCGCCGACCTGCGGGTCCGCTCGCTCGTCCTCGACGCGGAGCTGTGATCGCGCGATCGGGACGACCTCGGCCCGCTCGCGGCGGACGTCCGGGAACGGCGGCCATGATCGGGGGATGATCACCTTCGAGCTGGCCCGGGCGCTGCGCACCGCGGGCGTGCGCTGGTCCCCGGCCACCGGCGACCGCTTCCGCATCGAGCGGGAGGGGTTCGACGGCGACGTCTTCACGGTGAGCGACATGACCATCGAGGCGCACGAGTACCCCAGCGGCACCGTGCTCGGCTTCAACGGCACCACCGAGTGGGCGCTCGATTCGGTCTCGCTCGACGACTCGCTCTGGCTGCCGCGCGAGGACCAGCTCCGCGAGCTCCTGCGCGGCACGTTCCGCTCGCTCCGCCGTCTCGCGGGGGAGCCCGTGCGCTACGCGGTCGAGATCGAGCTGGCCGGTGCGCCGCGCGTCTTCGAGGACGAGGTCGCCGAGAACGCCTACGCCGAGGCGCTCCTCGCCCTGGTCAGCTCGCTCTCGGTCGACCTCGACGACGTCGACGAGCTCGTCTGAGCGGTCCGCCCGTCAGGACGCGGCCTTCTCGGCCGGAGCGTCGTCGGCCTCCGAGCGCTTCGCCGCAGGCTTCTTCGCGGCGGTCTTCTTCGGAGCGGCCTTCTTCGCCGGGGCCTTCGCTGCCGAGCCCTTCTCGGCCGGGTCCTTCTTCGCCGACGACTTCCTCTTCGCGGCCGGCTTCTCCGCCTCCGCGTCGTCCTCCTCGGCGGCGGCCTTCGCCGCGGGCGTCTTCTTCCCCGCGGTCCTCGTCGCAGGGGCCCCGCCGTCCGCCGCCGCCCCCTTCGCCCCGCGGCTGCGCTCGACGGAGCGCTTGAGCGCCTCCATCAGGTCGAGGACCTCTCCGCCGCCCTCCTCCTCGGGCTTCTCGCCGAAGGTGGCCGCCGTGTCGAGGGCGTCGCCCTGCTCGATCTTCGCGTCGATGAGGGTCCGCAGCTCCTCCTGGTACGCGTCGGTGAACTTCGACGCGTCGAAGTCCTCGGAGTAGGAGTCGACCAGGTGCGACGACATCTCGAGCTCGCGGGCGGCGATGCGGGTGGTGCCCTCGAGGGAGGGGAACTCGACCTCGCGCACCTCGTCGGCCCAGAGCAGCGTCTGCAGCATCAGGAGCTTCCCGCGCACGCGCAGCGCGGCGAGCCGAGTCTTCTGGCGCAGGGCGAACTCGACGATCGCGGTGCGGTCGGTCTGCTCGAGCGTTCGGCGCAGCAGCACGTACGCCTTCGGGGAGGAGGAGTCGGGCTCGAGGATGTAGGCGCGGTCGAACATGATCGGGTCGACCTGCTCGCTCGGCACGAACTGCACCACGTCGATCTCGCGGTCGCGCTCCTCCGGCAGCGCCTTCAGCTCGTCCTTCGTCAGAACGACGGTGTGCTCGCCGTCGTCGTAGGCCTTGTCGATGTGGTCGAAGGAGACCACCTCGCCGCACACCTCGCACTTGCGCTGGTACCGGATCCGTCCGCCGTCGCGGTCGTGCACCTGGTGCAGCGCGATGTCGTGGTCCTCGGTGGCGCTGTAGATCTTCACCGGCACGTTGACGAGGCCGAAGGTGATCGCGCCTTTCCAGATCGCTCGCATGGGCACCAGTGAACACCGACGGCCGCATCGCGGGAAGCCCTTGCGGGGTCCCGGGGCCGCCCGCGCTCTCGCCGTCCTCCCGGCGGCGTGGTGTGGGATGGCCGCATGAGCGACCCGACACAGCCCGCGGACAGGCTCCGCGCGGCGCTGCACGCCCCGGACGCCTCCTCGCGGCTCCGGTCCGCGATGAGCGCGGGCACCCGCCCGGCCGACGAATACATCCCCGTCCTGATCGAGCGCTGCCGCGTCGAGCCCGACTTCGGCGTGCGCGAGATGCTCACCTGGGCGCTGATCCGTCACGATCCCTCGCGGACGGTCGACCTGCTCCTGCCCGAGCTGGTGTCGGAGGTGCCGCAGGCGCGCAGCCAGGCGCTGCACACGCTCTCGAAGGTGGGCGACGCGAGGGCGTGGCCCGCGCTCACCCCGGCGCTGCTGCACGACGAGCACCTCGAGGTGGCCCTCGCCGCGTGGCGGACGGCGGCCCGCCTCGCTCCCGAGCACGAGCGGCCCGCGCTCGCCCGGCAGCTCGCCGAGCACCTGGGCGACGGCGACCGGCCGGTGCAGAAGAGCCTCACCCGCGCCCTGCTGATGCTCGGCGAGTCCGCTGCCGCCCCTCTCGAGGCGGCCGCGCGGTCGGGCGAGGAGCCGCGGCGGATCCACGCCCTGGCCACCCTCCGCCTCCTCGCCGATCCGGAGGAGGACGTCGAGGAGGCGTTCGACCGCGCCCGCCGAGGCTGACGCGGCACCCCCTCCACACGAGGGAACCCCGGTCCGCCGAGGGAGCCCGCAGCAGCGGGCGGTCTCGACGTCCCGGGGTTCCCTGGACGAGACGGTCGGGCGCTAGAGCGCGGCTCCCGTCAGCAGTCCGCGGTCGTCGAGGTACTCGCGCACCAGGCGCTCGGCGGTGGCCCGGCTGATGCCGACCTCGTCGAGGACGGCGTCGAGGTACTGCTCGGCGTTGTCGCCGGTGACACCGAGCTCAGCGGCGATCTCGCGGTACGACAGACCGGAGGTCAGCAGTCGCAGCACCTCGGCCCGGGTCGGGAGCGTGATCGGCGTCGGGGTCGGCGACGGCGGGGTCGGGTTCTTCTCCTCGTCGATCGCCGAGGTGTCCTCGGCGAAGGAGGCGGTCACGTACGCGATCGCCTTCGAGGTGATGCCGAGCGCCTCCTGGTTGATGTTCGCCAGGTCGTCGCCCTCGGAGTGGTAGTTCGGGTCGTGCGGGATTCCGACGGTGCCGCCGAAGAGCGCGGCCTCCTCCTCCGTCTTGATGTCGTCGGCGCCGGTGAAGACTCCCGAGGAGGGGATGCCGACCGAGATGAAGCCGTCGTAGTCGCTGCGTCCGTCGAACGCGGTGTCGATCCACGGCTGGCCGATGGAGTCGAAGTAGTCCGTGAAGGCCTTCTCCGTGGCGATGGAGCCGGCGGGCACCTCGACGGGGGCCTCGTAGGTCGACTCGTTCGCGTCGTAGACCGAGATGACGTAGTTGGGCGAGGCGACCATGTCGAAGTTCATGTAGGTCGCGATCTTGTCGGCCTCCTCCTGGGTCAGGGAGTCGACGTACTCGTAGGAGCCGACCAGGCCGACCTCCTCCGCACCCCACCAGGCGAAGCGGACGGCGTTCGTGGTCTCGCCGGCCTCGGCGAGCTCGACGGCGGTCTCGAGGAGCGTCGCCGATCCGGAGCCGTTGTCGTTGATGCCGGGGCCCTCGGGCACACCGTCGAGGTGCGCGCCGAGCATGACCACGTTGTCGTGGTCGCCGCCCTCGGTCTCGGTGATGATGTTGAAGGTGTCGGTGTCGGTGGTCGTCTGCTCGAGGACGAGCGTCGCCGTCGTCGGCAGTGCCGCGATGAGCGCCTGCCCCTCCTCGAGGGTGATCCCGACCGAGGGGATGTAGCTGTCGTCCGGAGCGCCGAGCGTTCCGTTGAGCGCCTCACCGGGGGCGTTGTTGTAGATCAGGATCGCCGAGGCGCCCGCCGCGCCGGCCGCCGCGCTCTTCTCCGCGAAGGAGCAGGTGCCGCGGCTGACGAGGGCGACCTTGCCGGTCGCGTCGAGTCCGGCCCAGGCGTCCGCCGTGCAGCCCAGCGGATCGGTGGGCTGGATGAGCTCGCCGGTCACTCCGCCCTCGGGCGTGGAGGGCGTGAACGACATCGGGATCCCCTCGACCGCGGGGGTCGTGGTGAGCGAGAACTCGTCGATGGTCTGCGTGGTGGTCGTGAAGTCCTGGCGCTCGGTCTCGTAGCCGGCGGCCTGGAGGACCGCCTCCACATACTGGCCGCTGAGCTCGTAGCCTTCGGTGCCGATCGCGCGGTTGCCGCCGTTCGCGTCGGCGATCGCCTGGAACGCCTCGAGGTGCTCCATGATGCCGTCGACCGTGACGGCATCGGCGAAGTCGGAGGCTTCGACGGCGCTGGCCGTCGGTGCGAAAGCGAAGCCGGCGACGAGTGCGCCTGCTCCGATCATCGCGCTGGTGCCGAGGAGTGAGCGGCGGCGCCGTGCGCCTGGTGCTCCTGGGGTGCTGTTCGCCACAGGGGTGTCCCTTCGTCGATGACAGAGGCCGCCGGGAACGGCGACCGGCGCGCCCGAACTCCTGTGAACGGGCGGCGCTTCTGGCGAGGCTATTCTCAGGAGACGCGGAAGGACACCCTTCCGGGGCTGATTTCACACCTGCGAAACACGGAGCGGCGGCTGCCACGGCCGCGCCTCAGCGGTGCCCGCCTAGGCGGTCGCGTCGCTCTCGGCCCACTCGCGGAGCATGGCGAGCGTCTCCTCCGGCCGGTCCCGGTGCGGGCTGTGGCCGGCTCCGGAGACCACGGTGTAGCGCACGAGCGGGTTCGCCCGCAGCACGGCGGCCGCGTGCTGCGGCGGGAACAGCGTGAAGACTTCGCGGTCGCCGGCGAGCACGAGCACCCGGGCGCTCACCCGCGGCACGTCCTCGAGCAGGTCCCACGGGTCGTTCGCGTCGATCGTCGCGGCCACGGCCTCCGGATCGGCGGAGCGCGCCGCGTGCAGCTTCTCCTCCCGGTCCCGCTCCGACCAGTGCGGGGTCCCCGCGGCCAGCTCCTGGGCCGAGGCCTCCAGGTCGGCCAGCTCCGCGGCGCGGATCCCGGCCCGCTGTGCGTCCTCGAGGCGCAGGACCGGATCCAGCAGCGCGAGCCGACCCGCCCAACCCGCGTCGCGGGCCGCGGCGCGCACGGCGATCGCTCCGCCGAGCGAGTGCCCGACGACGAGGTCCCAGGTGCCGGAGTCGGGGCGCAGGGCCAGCGCGTCGTCGGCGTAGTCGTCGTGCCCCGACGGGCCGCCGCGCATCCCCGCGCCGTGCCCCCGCAGGTCCGGGGCGGTGACGCTCCATCCCGCGCTGCCCAGCCCCTCGGCGACGCGCCACCAGGTGCCGGAGGAGCCGCCGAGGCCGTGCAGGAGGAGAGCGGTGCGGGTCGTCATGCCGCCAGGGTAGGGCCTGTCGAACACGGGATCGCCGTCGCGAGCACGGCCTGATCGTGCGAGCTGCAAGGAGGGAGCCGAAGGTCGATGCGGGCATCGACCGAGGATTCCGACGCCGCAGATCGTGCGATCAGGACGAGCGGAGCACGCGAGATCGTGATCGACAGGCCCTAGAGCGGGTCAGTCCAGGCGCGGGTCGCGACCCGTGCGCTCGCCGGTCGCGAGAGCGCGGATCCCTGCCAGATCCTCGTCGTCGAGCACGACGCCGAGGACGTCGATGTTCTCGCGGATCCGTTCGGGCGTGACCGACTTCGGGATCACGACGACCCCGTTCTGCACGTGCCAGCGGAGGACGACCTGCGCGGGGGAGACGCCGTGCCGCGCGGCGATCCGCTCGAGGGCCGGCTCCTGCAGCAGGCGGCCGCGCGCGAGCGGCGACCAGGCCTCGGTGACGATGCCGTGGGCGTCGCCGAACGCGCGCAGCTCCTCCTGCGGCAGGCGCGGGTGCAGCTCGACCTGGTTCACCGCGGGCACCACCCCGGTCTCGGCCGAGAGGCGCTCGAGGTGCTCGACGGCGAAGTTCGAGACGCCGATCGACCGGGCCCTGCCCTCCTGCTGCAGCCGCTCGAGGGCGCGGTAGGTCTCGACGTAGCGGTCGCGGGAGGGGATCGGCCAGTGCACGAGGTAGAGGTCGACGTAGTCGGTCCCGAGCAGGTCGAGGCTGCGGTCGAACGCCTCGAGCGTCTCGTCGAAGCCGTGGTCGTCGTTCCAGACCTTCGTGGTCACGAAGACCTGCTCCCGGGGGATCCCGCTCGCGCGGATCCCCTCGCCGACGCCGCGCTCGTTGGCGTACAGCGTGGCGGTGTCGACGTGGCGGTAGCCCGCCTCGAGAGCCGTGGCGACGGTGCGGGCCGCCTCGTCGTCGTCGACCTTGTAGACCCCGAGCCCGATCTGCGGGATCGCGCGGCCGTCGTTCAGGGGGATCAGGGGGACGCTCATGCCTCCATGCTGGCACGCGGTCCTGAGGGCACCGACACCAGGGTCCGAGCGGCGGATCCGCTCAGACGGTCCACTCGAGCTCGCCCTGCGGACCGATCGCGACGGCGTCCTCGATCAGCGCGGCGAGCCCCGCGACTCCGAACAGCAGGCGCCGTTCGGCCGCCTGCTCCTCGTCGGCGTCCGGGAAGCGCCGGACGGCGAAGTAGTGGTCGTGACCCGGCTGGAGGCCCTCGACGCTCTCGGTGTCGGCGAGTGCGAGGAGGCCGCGGTGCGGGCGCCTGCCGGGTCCGAGGCCGAGCCACAGCGATCCCGTCTCGAGGACGACGGCCGTGCTCGACGCGAGGGCGCCCTCGTGCATCCGCCGCGCCGTGATCTGCCAGCCGAAGCCGAGGTGGTGCAGGCGCACCGGATGCGGTCCGCGCCAGGCGTGCGACAGGTCCTCGGCCCGGTGGTAGACGGGACTCGGCCGGTAGGAGCCCTGCCACAGCGCCGCGGTGAGCTCGCCGCACCAGTCCGGCGCCTCGGGGTCCGACCAGGGGTCCGACCGCTCGGCCCGCTCGGCGGCGCGCCGGTGGGCTCGGACGAGCTCCTCGGCGTCCTCGCGCAGTCCCATGGTCGTCTCGCTCCCGGTCAGGTGGAGCCCACCCTACGGCCGCGGCCCTGGAGGCCCGCTCGACGGCGGCTGGGAGGGATCAGGTGGGCAGCTGGACCGGCTCGGTGTCCGGCAGCGGACTCGCGTCGCGGCCGCGGAGGTCGGGGTGGTAGCGGCGGCCGAGCGCGGGGACCACGAAGCCGACGAACGAGAACACGGCGGCGACCACGACGGCGGCCGTGGGGCCGTTGCCGTCGATCTGCACGCCCGCGATCGCCGAGCCCAGCGCCGCTCCGATCAGCTGGCCGGTGCCGACCCAGCCGTAGGCCTCGGCGGTGTCCGAGAACTTGACGCTGGCGGCGGTGATCGTGAAGAGCGCCGCGAGCGCCGGAGCGATCCCCACGCCGGCGAGGAACAGCGTGATCGAGAGCCACCAGAAGTCGGTCGAGAAGGCGGCGAGAGCCATGCCGACGGTCACGATCAGCATGCGCCGGGCGGTCGCCCAGCGGCTGATCGGGATGTGCCCGAGGGTCAGACCGCCGACCAGGGAGCCGGCCGCGAAGATCGCGAGCACGACGCCCGACTCCACTCCGCCCTCGCCGAACACCGCGACGACGCCGGCCTCGAGTGCGGCGCACGCGCCCACCAGGAGGAAGCCGACCACGGTCGCCAGCAGCACCGGCGGCTTCGTCAGCACCACGCCGAGCCTGCGCCGCGAGCGCGGGATGCGGACGCGACCGACCTCGGGCGAGGCGATGAACCAGATGCCGCCGCCGATGAGGAACACCGCGGCGGTCAGGATGCCCGCCACCGTCGAGATCTGGATCGACACGAACGTCGTCAGCACCGGGCCCAGCACCCAGATGATCTCCTGCGCGGAGGCGTCGAGGGAGAAGAGCGGGGTGAGCTGCGAGCTCGGCACCATCTTGGGGTAGATGGTGCGGACGGCCGGCTGCACCGGCGGCATGCTGAGCCCGGCGAGGAAGGCGACGGCGACGAACTGCCAGATCTCGAGGGGGAGCACCGCCATCGCGATGATCGCGACGGCGCAGACGATCAGGGTGAGGGTGAGCACCCGGCGCATGCCGAGCCGGCCCATCAGGCGGCTGGTCAGCGGCCCGGCGATCGCCTGCCCGATCGACATGGAGCCGAGCACGAGTCCCGCGGCCGCGTAGGAGTCGTGCACGTGCTCGACGTGGAGCAGGAAGGCCAGCGACAGCATCCCGAACGGGAAGCGCGCGGTGAGCTGCGCGGCGATGATGCGCCCCACCCCGGGGGTTCTGAGGAGTTCGGTGTAGCTGCCCACCGGACGACACTAGCGCCCCGCGAGGGAACCCCGGACGGTCGGGGGAACCCGCTCCGGCAGGCTCCCTCGACGGGTCGGGGTCCCCTCGGCGCCGGACGGGCGTCAGCCCGCGAGCACCTTGCGGATGCGCTGGAGCGAGACGCTCTCGGCGGTGCCCAGGGACTGGGCGAAGAAGCTCACGCGCAGCTCCTCGATCATCCAGCGCGCGCGCTGCAGGTTCTCGGGGGAGTGCGGCGGCAGGGGCAGGGCCCCGCCCGCGGAGCGGTAGAGCTCGAGCGCCGCCTGCACCTCGTTCAGCCAGACGCGGTCGCGCCCCAGGTTCTCGGCGATCTTGCCGAAGCGCTCGGTGATCGCGGCGAGGTAGCGCGGCAGGTGCCGCAGCCGCTCGAGCCCCGTCGCCGAGACGAAGCCCGGATGCACGAGGGCCGACAGCTGCTCGCGCGCATCGGTCAGCGCGGGCAGCAGCGCCATGCTGGTCGAGTTCTTCAGCGCCTTCTCGGCCGCCCGCGCGGTCGTCAGCGCCGTGGTCACGGTCTTGACCGTCTCGAACATCGAGTCCATGACGCTCGCGGACACCCGGTCGCGCACGGCGTCGAACTCGGCGCGGAGGAACAGCATGCCGTCGGGCTTCATCCGCCAGAGCACCGCGTCGACGCAGGCCAGCAGGCAGTCGCTGAAGAGCGCGGTCGTGTTCTGGTACGGGCTCTGCGCGAGTACGAGCTTCTCGTTGGAGCTCAGGTGCTGCTGCACGTACGCGACCGGGCTCGGCGTGGCGAGCAGGAGGAGCCGCCGGACGCCGCGGGGGTGCTCGCGGGCCTGGTCCTCGGGCGTCGCCATCAGGCGGATCGACACGGAGTCGCCGTCGTCGATCAGCGCCGGGTACGCGCGGATCGTGTTGCCGCCCTGGCGGGTGTCGGTGGTGCGCGGCAGCTCCGGCATGTCCCAGGTCTTCAGGCCCCGGCGCTCGAGCGCGTCCGGCACGCGGGCCTCGACGACGCGGGCGACCTCGTCGCGCACGCGACCGCGCAGCCGCTCGGCCAGCGGAGCGAGCTCCTTGCCGGCCGCGATGGTCCGGCCGCGCTCGTCGGCGATGGCGAAGGTGACCCGGAGGTGCGCGGGGATCCGCTCGAGGTCGAAGTCGGAGGCGTCGATCACCACGCCCGCCTCGCGGCGGATCGCCCCGGCGAGCGTCGCGGCGAACGACTCCGTCGGCGGGTTCGGCACGTCCTGCGGCAGCGAGGCGGTGAGCCGCTTCGCCCAGTCGTTCGCGGGCACGACGTTCCGGCGCAGGTGCTTGGGCAGCGCCTTGATCATCGCGGTGACGAGCTCGGCGCGCAGCCCGGGCACCAGCCAGTCGAAGCCCAGCGCCGTGACGCGCGGCAGGAGCGCGAGCGGCACGTGCACGGTGACCCCGTCCTCCTCCGTCCCCGGCTCGAACCGGTACGAGAGGCGGAAGCGCTGGTCGCCCTGGCGCCACTGGGTGGGGAACGCGGTCTCGTCGATCTCCTCCGCGTCCTCGGGCAGGAGGGTCTGCTGCGTCATGGTCAGCAGGTCGGGCTCGTCGTGCTGCTTCGTCTTCCACCAGGAGTCGAAGGAGCGGACCGAGGTGACGTCGCGCGGGATCCGGCGGTCGTAGAAGTCGAAGACGGCCTCGTCGTCGACGAGGAGGTCGCGGCGGCGGGTGCGCTCCTCGAGGCGCTCGAGCTCGGCGCGCAGGGCCCGGTTCTTGCGGTCGAACGCGTGCCGCGACTCCCAGTCGCCCTCGACGAGCGCGTGGCGGAGGAAGAGCTCGCGCGCGTAAGAGGGGTCGATCCGCGAGAACTGCACACGGCGGCGGGCGACGAGCGGGACCCCGTAGAGGGTGACGCGCTCGTAGGCGACCGCCGCGCCCTGGGCCTTCTCCCAGTGCGGCTCGCTGAACTGCCGCTTCACGAGGTCGCCCGCGATCGCCTCGGCCCAGGCGGGATCGATGGCCGCGTTGGAGCGGGCGAAGAGACGGCTGGTCTCGACGAGCTCGGCGCTCATGACCGCGTCGGGCAGCTTCTTCGCCAGTGCGCTGCCGGGGAAGATCGAGAACTTCGCGTTGCGGGCGCCGACGTACTGCACGCTCTGGCGCTCGCGGCTCTTCGCCGCGCGCTGAGCCTGCTGCGAGGTCGTGTCCTTGACGCCGATGTGCGAGAGCAGCCCGGCCAGGATCGAGCGGTGGATCCCGTCGGGGTCCACGCGCGGCTCGCCGAGCTCGAGGCGGAGCGGCTTCGCGAGCTGGCGCAGCTGGCGGAAGACGTCCTGCCACTCCCGCACCCGCAGGTAGTTGAGGTACTCGGCCTTGCACAGCCGACGGAAGGCGCTGGAGGAGAGCTCCTGCTGCTTCTCCTCCACGTAGTTCCAGAGGTTGAGCAGCGTGAGGAAGTCGCTGGTCGGGTCGAGGAAGCGCGCGTGCTGCTGGTCGGCCTGCGCGCGGCGCTCGAGCGGGCGCTCGCGGACGTCCTGGATGGTGAGGCCGGCGACGATCGCCATGACCTCGCGGCTCGTGTGGTGGGTCCGCGACTCGATGACCATGCGGGCGAACCGCGGATCGATGGGCAGGCGGGCGAGGTCGCGGCCGATGCGGGTGAGCTGCGGGCCCTGCTCCTTCCGCGGGGCGCCGTTCCTCGACTTCTGCGCCGTGCCGCGTCCCGGAGCGGCCTCGCGCGAGGGGGCGTCGGAGGCGGCGGCACCGGGCGTGCGGATCGCGCCGAGCTCGGTGAGGAGGTCGAGGCCGTCCTTGATGCCGCGCGAGTCGGGGGGCGTGAGGAAGGGGAACTCGGCGATGTCGCCGAGGCCGAGCGAGATCATCTGCAGGATGACCGCCGCGAGGCCCGTCCGCAGGATCTCGGGATCGGTGAACTCCGGCCGGCGGAAGTAGTCCTCCTCGGAGTAGAGGCGGATCGCGATGCCGTCGCTGGTGCGGCCGGAGCGACCGGAGCGCTGGTTCGCCGAGGCCTGGGAGACGGCCTCGATCGGCAGCCGCTGCACCTTCGAGCGCGCGCTGTAGCGCGAGATGCGGGCCGTTCCTCCGTCGATCACGTAGCGGATGCCCGGCACGGTGAGGCTGGTCTCGGCGACGTTCGTCGCGAGCACCACGCGGCGGCGGACCCCGGGGGTGCGCGAGCGCTCGAAGACGCGGTGCTGATCGGCGGCCGACAGCCGCCCGTAGAGCGGCAGCACCTCGGTGCCCGGCAGCGCGAGCCCGCGGATCGCGTCCTCGGCGTCGCGGATCTCGTTCTCGCCGGAGAGGAACACCAGCACGTCGCCCGGATCCTCGCGCGCGAGCTCGGCGAGCGCGTCGGCGATGCCGGTCATCAGGTCGCGGCTGCCCGCGGTGGCGTCCGGAGTGTCGGTGTCGTCGTCCTCCTCGGGCTCCTCGGCGACGAGCGGTCGATAGCGGACCTCGACCGGGAAGGTGCGGCCCGAGACCTCGATGATCGGCGCGGGCTCGCCCTGCGCATCCGCGAAGTGGGCGGCGAAGCTGAGCGGGTCGATGGTCGCCGAGGTGATGATCACCTTGAGGTCGGGCCGCTGCGGCAGCAGACGGTGCAGGTAGCCGAGCAGGAAGTCGATGTTGAGGCTGCGCTCGTGCGCCTCGTCGATGATGATCGTGTCGTACCGGCTGAGCAGCCGGTCGTGGTTCATCTCGTTGAGCAGGATGCCGTCGGTCATCAGCTTGATCCGCGTCGACGCGCTCGCCTTGTCGGTGAAGCGGACCTGGTAGCCGACGAGGCCCCCGACCTCGTCGTCGAGCTCCTCCGCGATGCGCTCGGCGATCGTGCGCGCGGCGATGCGGCGGGGCTGGGTGTGCGCGATGCTCTCGCGGCCCAGCTCCAGGCAGATCTTGGGGAGCTGCGTCGTCTTGCCCGACCCGGTCGCCCCGGCGACGATGACGACCTGGTGGTCGCGGATCGCGGCGGCGATGTCGTCGCGCCGCGCCGAGACGGGGAGCTCGGGCGGGTAGCGGATGCTGAGGACGTCTGACATGAGCCCTCCATCCTACGGCGCCGTGGCACAATGCCCAGGTCCCCCCGCGAGATCCGCCGGAGGGTGCAGACCTCGAGCGGAGAGCACGGCCGTGAATCCGCAGTCCCTGCTCGTGGTCGTGAACATCGTGCTGCTGCTGTTCGCGATCCAGGGCGTGCTGGCGAATCCGCGGCTCGGCCGGGTCGGCAAGGTGGGCTGGGTCGCCTTCATCGTGATCGCCCCGTTCATCGGGAGCATCGCGTACCTGGTCCTCGGCCGACGGGGCGGGCGGACCGGAGGCGGCGCCTCGCCGAGCGGGCCGCAGCGTCCGAGCGGCTGGTTCTTCGAGCGCTGACGCCGAGCGACTCCCGGCCTCGGCGCACCCCGACCCACCGGTAGCCTCCTGGGCACCGTCCGTGATCCCTGGAGGACCGTGCCCCGCACACCGCGCCCCTGGCTGATGCTCGCGATCGGCGTCGCCGCGCAGGCCGCGACGACCGTGTTCGTGTCCGTCCCGCCGTTCCTGATCCCGCTCCTGCACACGCAGTACGGCTACTCGCTCGCCGAGGCGGGGCTGCTCGCCGCGGCGCCGAACGTCGGGCTCGTGCTCACCCTCGTCGCGTGGGGCGCGCTCGCCGACCGGTACGGCGAGCGGATCGTGCTCGCCACCGGTGTCGCCGCGACGGCGCTCGCGGGCGTCGGGGCGATGCTCACCGGCGATCTCGTGCTCCTCGGGGTCTTCCTGCTCCTCGGAGGCATGGCGTCCGGGAGCGTCAACGCGGCGAGCGGACGCGTGGTGATCGGCTGGTTCCCGCGGAACCGCCGCGGTCTCGCCATGGGGATCCGGCAGATGAGCCAGCCCCTCGGAGTCGCGGTCGCGTCGCTCACGGTTCCGCCGCTCGCGAGCGCCGCCGGGGTGCCCGCCGCTCTCGCCCTGCCCGTCGTCCTGCTCGCCGTCCTCGCCGTCGCCTGCGCGATCGGCATCGTCGATCCGCCCCGCCCGCCCAGGTCCCGGGCCTCGGCGCCGGTGCCGAACCCCTACCGCTCCGGTGCCGCGCTGTGGCGCATCCACGGGGTCTCGGCCCTGCTGGTCGTGCCGCAGTTCACCCTCTCGACCTTCGGGCTGGTCTGGCTGATCGCCGACCAGGGCTGGGAGCCGTGGGCGGCCGGCGTCCTGGTGGCCGCGGCGCAGTTCGCCGGCGCCTTCGGCCGCATCGGAGTCGGGGTGCTCAGCGACCGCGTCGGGTCGCGGCTGCGACCGCTGCGCTGGGTCGCGGTGACCGGGGTCGCCGCGCTGCTGCTCCTGGCCGCCACGAGCGCGATCGACGGCGCGGTGGCCGTCGCCGCGATCCTGTTCGTCGTGGCGACGACGATCTCGGTCGCCGACAACGGGCTGGCCTTCACCTCCGTCGCCGAGATCGCCGGGCCGTTCTGGTCGGGCCGCGCGCTCGGGGCGCAGAACACCGGGCAGTTCGCGGCGGCGGCGATCGCGGCGCCGGCGGTGGGAGCGCTGATCGGACTGGTCGGCTATCCGCTCGCCTTCGCGATCGTGGCGCTGACGCCCGCCCTGGCGCTGCCGCTGGTGCCGTCGCCGGCGGTGGAGGAGCAGGACCCGAGCTGAGAGGGCCCGTCGGCGACCATCGTGGCCGAGTGCGGCTCCCGGCGGAGGTTCTGCAACCCCGTGACCGTGCCGGGGCTCGCGTCTAGCGTGGAGCCATGGCCGAACGACTGCGCTCCAGTGTCAGCCCCTACCTCCGCTCGCACGCGGACAACCCCGTCGACTGGTTCCCCTGGGGCGAGGAGGCGTTCGCCGAGGCCGAGCGGCGGGACGTGCCAGTGCTCGTGTCGATCGACTACGCGACCTGCCACTGGTGCCACGTCATGGCACGGGAGTCGTTCTCGGACCCCGTTCTCGCCGAGCGCCTGAACGGCGGCTTCGTGGCGGTGAAGGTGGACCGCGAGGAGCACCCCGACGTCGACACCGCCTACCTCACCGCGGCGAGCGCCTTCACGCGGAACCTCGGCTGGCCGCTGACGGTCTTCACGACTCCGGCCGGCGAGCCGTTCTACGCCGGGACCTACTTCCCGCCCCGCGCGGTCGGCGGCGTGCCCGCGTTCTCGGACGTCCTGGACGCGGTCGGCGAGGCCTGGCGGCTCCGGCGCGACGAGGTGCACGCCACGGCGGGCTCGCTGGCGAACGCCCTCCGCGAGGCGACCGCGGCGCTGCCCGCCGCGAGCGCGCTGCCGGACGACGACGCGCTCGATGCCGCCGTCGCGCGCCTGGCCGCCGAGGAGGACCGCGAGCACGGCGGCTTCGGCGGGGCGCCGAAGTTCCCCGTCGCACCCGTCCTCGGCTTCCTCGCCTCGCGGGAGAGCGGTGCCGAGCTCGCCGAGCGCACCCTCCTGACCCTCGCCGCGTCGCCGCTGCGCGATCGCGACGGCGGCTTCTTCCGCTACGCGACCCGCCCCGACTGGAGCGAGCCGCACTACGAGCGGATGCTCTACGACAACGCGCAGCTGCTCGACGTCGCAGCCCTCCTGCTCGGCCGGTCCGACGTCTCCGACCGGGACGCGCTGGCCGGCGTCGCTGAGGGGATCGCCTCGTTCCTGATCACCACGCTCCAGCGTCCGGGCGGCGGCTTCGCGAGCGCCCAGGACTCCGAGAGCATCGTCGACGGCCGGCGCTCGGAGGGCGGGTACTACCTCGCCGACGACCGCTCCGGCCTCGAGCCGCCCGCGCTCGACGAGAAGGTCGTCACCGGGTGGAACGGCCTCGCGATCCAGGCGCTCGCGCGCGCCGGGCGTCTCCTCGGACGGTCGGAGTGGCTCGACGCCGCCCGCCGCGCCGCCGACTTCCTGCTCTCCCGCCACGTCGTCGACGGCGTCCTCGTCGTCCGCGCCTCGCTCGACGAGCGCGTCTCGACCGCCCGCCCGGCGCTCGAGGACCTCGGAATGCTCGCCGGTGGACTCCTGCAGCTGGCGCTCGCCGAGGGGACGCCCCGCTACGCGCAGGCCGCCCGGCCGCTCCTCGACGGTGCGCTCGACGCCGCCTCGGGATGGCCGCCCTTCGCGCTCCCCGGCGGCGGCGACCCGGCGCTCGCCGCCCGCGGACTGCTGCTCGCGGCGGATCCGTCCGAGGGCGCGTACCCCTCCGGACTCTCGGCGACGGCGCGCGCCGCGCACGAGCTCTTCCTGCTGACGGGGGAGCGGCGCTACCGCGACGCGGCCGAGGCGGTGGTGGCCGCGGTCGCTCCGGGCGCCCTCGGGCAGCCGATGGGCTTCGGCGCGGTGCTCGCGCTGGCCTCGGCGCTCGCCGCGCCCGTCGTGCAGCTCGTCGTGGTCGCTCCGGACGACGCATCGCTCGACGGTCTCGCGACGGGCGCCCGCGCGACCGACGTGGGAGTGCTGGCGCTGGTCACCGATCGGGAGGCGACCGCCTGGGCGGGCGCCGGCTTCGAGCTCTTCGAGGGCAGGAGGTCGCGCGACGGACTCCCGACCGCCTACGCCTGCGAGGCGTTCGTCTGCGCGCTGCCGACGACGCGCCTCCCGGAGCAGCTCGTCAGGCGGCCGTGACCACGAGGGGCGCGTCCGGATCGGCGGCCCACTCGTTCAGCGATCCGTCGTAGACCGCGATCTCGCGCACGCCGAGGAGCGTGAGGGCGAGGGCGTCGGCCGCGGCGGCGATGCCTCCTCCGCAGTACAGGACGACGCGCTCGGAGTCGACCGCGTCGCCGAAGAGGGTGCGGAGCCGGTCGAGGGGCAGGAGGGTGTTGGTCTCGCGGTCGACCAGTCGCGCCGCCGGCACGCTGCGGGAGCCCGGGATGTGGCCGCGGCGCGGACGCTGGCCGGCCTCGCCGGTGAACTCCTTCGGCGGCACGGCGCAGACGAGCGCGCCGGGAGCCTCGCCGCGGACGATCCGCTCGACCTCGGCCTTGTCGACCCAGAGCGGCCGCTCCTCGCGGACCGTGAGACCGTCGCGCGGGACGGGCGCGACGTGCCCCGTCTCGAGCGGGCGCGCCTCCTGACGCCACGCGGTGAGACCGCCGTCGAGGACGGCGACCGAGTCGAGCCCCGCGGTGCGCAGCAGCCACCAGAGCCTCGACGCCCACTGGCCGACGGCGGAGTCGTAGACGACGACCACGGAGTCGTCGTCGATGCCGAGCGCCCCGACCGCGGTGGCGAACCGCTCGGCGTCGAGCCTCGTGAACGGATGCGGCGCCTCGGCGTCCGAGAGGTGCTCGAGCAGGTCGGCGAAGACGGCTCCCGGCACGTGCCCCTCGACGAGGTACTGGTCCTCGCCCGTGAGGTAGCGGTAGCGCCCGTCGAAGGCGGGCACGAAGAGCACGCTGGCGTCGATCACGACGAGTCCGTCGCGGCCGAGCTGGTCGGCCAGCCACTGCGTCGAGACGATCGGCCGGGCCAGGTAGGGGGAGCTGCTCACCCGCCCCACGCTAGGCGCCGGTCGTCACGGCCGCACCCCGGCGCGTAACCCGGCTTCACCTGGGCCTGTCGACCACGACGCCGCAGATCGTGCGATCAGGTCGAGCGGAGCACGCGAGATCGTGTGCGACAGGCACCGGCCTCAGCACTCGATGACGTTGACCGCGAGACCGCCCTCGCTCGTCTCCTTGTACTTCGAGGACATGTCGATGCCGGTCTGCCGCATCGTCTCGATCACCGTGTCGAGCGAGACGCGGTGGGTGCCGTCGCCGTGCAGCGCCAGCCGAGCCGCGCTGACGGCCGTCGAGGCGGCGATGGCGTTGCGCTCGATGCACGGGATCTGCACGAGGCCGCCGACCGGATCGCAGGTCAGCCCGAGGTGGTGCTCCATGGCGATCTCGGCGGCGTTCTCGACCTGACGTGGCGTCCCGCCGAGCACGGCGCAGAGCGCACCGGCGGCCATGGCGCACGCCGAGCCCACCTCGCCCTGGCAGCCCGCCTCCGCGCCCGAGATCGAGGCGTTCGTCTTGCAGAGCGAGCCGATCGCGGTGGCGGTGAGGAGGAAGTCCCGCAGGCCCGCCCGGTCCGCCCCCGGCACGAAGCGGAGGTAGTAGTGGCCGACCGCGGGGAGGATGCCCGCCGCGCCGTTCGTCGGAGCGGTGACCACGCGCCCGCCCGCGGCGTTCTCCTCGTTCACGGCCAGCGCGAAGGCGTGCAGCCACTCGACCGCCGTCACGCGGGCGGCGTCGAGCGGGTCGTGCTCGAGCGCCTCGAGGCGCTCCCGCATCAGCGACGCCCGGCGGCGCACGGCGAGTCCGCCCGGCAGGACGCCGTCGGTCGTGAGTCCGCGGTCCACGCACGCCGCCATGGCGTCCCAGATCGCGTCGAGCCGGGCGTCGACGTCGACGCCGGCGTGAAGCGCCCTCTCGTTGGCCGCCGCGATGCCGGCGATGCTCGCTCCGGTGCGATCGCAGGTGGCCAGCAGGTCGGCGCCCGACACGAAGGGGTGCGGATGCTCCGCCAGCGCCGCGAGGGGCGCCCGCTCGCCTGCGCGCCGGATGAATCCCCCGCCGATCGAGTAGTAGGTCTCCTCCCACGCGGGCAGGGCGTCCTCGCCCAGCCACACGCTGAAGGTGAGCGCGTTGGGGTGCTCTGGCAGGCGGGTGCGCGGCTCGAAGGCGACGTCGTCCGGCGTCATCGGGATCGGCTGCTCGCCCGCCAGGAGGATCGACCCTTCGTCATCGAGGCGCCGCCACGCCCCGCGCACCTGCTCGGGGTCGCACGTCTCGGGAGCCAGCCCCGACAGCCCGGCGACGACCGCGTCCGGGGTGCCGTGGCCGATCCCGGTCGAGCCGAGGGAGCCGTAGAGCGTGCAGCCGATGCGGCTCACCCGCGGCAGGAGGCCGGCCCCGCGCAGGCGCCCGCCGAGCTCGAGGGCGGCGCGCATCGGGCCCACCGTGTGGGAGCTGGACGGGCCGATCCCCACGCTGAACAGGTCGAGGACGGAGACGTAGGCGCTCATGCCGGGAGACTACGCCCGGAGCGCTCGCAAGGGGCGGGCGCTCGAATACGTCCGGCCTGTCGAGCTCCGCGCAACCCTCCCGCGCGGCGTCCCGGTGCTCTCCTAGGCTCGCGCCGAACAGATCTCCACCCCGGCGCGGCCGGGCCTCTCGGGAGGAAGGACAATGCAGACGATCACCGATCGACTCGTCTCCTGGGCGAGCATCCTCGACGAGGGCGCACTCGCCCAGGCGCTCACCGCCTCCGAGATGCCATTCGTCTTCCCGCACCTGGCGCTCATGCCCGACGCCCACCTGGGCCGCGGCGCCACAGTGGGGTCGGTCATCCCGACCCTCGGCGCGATCATCCCCGCGGCGGTCGGAGTGGACATCGGCTGCGGCATGATCGCCGTGCGCACGGGGTTCGTCCGCGACGACCTGGCCGGCCGCGACCTCGCCGCCCTGCGCGAGCGGATCGAGCGCTCCGTGCCGCTGTCGGCGGGAGCCGCCAACCGGAGGATCGCCGAGACCGCGGCGCCGCGCATCGCCGAGCTCGAGGCGCTCGCCGCGGCGGCGGGCTTCGACCCGGCGCGGTACGCGACGCGGTGGGCGGTGCAGCTGGGCTCGCTCGGCAGCGGCAACCACTTCATCGAGGTGAGCCGCGACGAGAGCGGAGCGGTGTGACTGTTCCTGCACTCGGGCTCGAGAGGAGTCGGCAACCGGATCGCGAGCGAGCACATCCGGATCGCCCGCGAATCCTGCGCACGACGGGGGATCGCCCTGCCCGACCCGGACCTCGCCCACCTCGAGGAGGGCACGGAGGAGTTCGCCCGGTACATCGCCGAGCTCCGCTGGGCGCAGACCTACGCCCTGCTCAACCGTGAGGAGATGATGGACCGCGTCGTCCGGCAGCTCTCGGAGTGGATCGGCTCCGAGGTCGACGAGCTCGAGCGGATCAACTGCCACCACAACTTCACCGAGCAGGAGCACCACTTCGGTCGCGACGTCTGGGTGAGCAGGAAGGGCGCGATCCAGGCCGACGCGGGGCGCCCCGGCCTCATCCCCGGCTCCATGGGCACGGCGTCGTACGTGGTCGTCGGACGCGGCGACGCGATGTCGCTCGACTCGTCGCCACACGGGGCCGGCCGCGAGTACTCGCGCTCGGCGGCACGTCGGACCTTCACGCACGAGCAGCTGCGCGAGGCGATGGCCGGCATCGAGTACCGCGACACCGACGCGTTCCTCGACGAGATCCCGGCGGCCTACAAGCCGATCGACCGGGTGATGGCCGACGCCGCCGACCTGGTGGAGGTGCGGCACACGCTGCGGCAGCTGGTGAACGTCAAGGGCGACTGAGACGGACAGGGCGACCGACACGGAAAGGGCGACGGACACGGACGGGCCGGCCGGGAGCTCCCCGGCCGGCCCGTCCGTGTCAGCGGATCGTCTTGCGCGCCGTGATCTGCCCGGTGTCGAAGCCCAGCAGGTGCAGACCGCCGTGGAACCGGGCGTGCTCGACCTTGATGCAGCGGTCCATGACCACCGTCAGGCCCTTCGACTCGCCGTACTCGGCCGCCTCCTGGTTCCAGATGCCGAGCTGCACCCAGACGGTCGGCGCGCCGATCGCGACGACGTCGTCGATCACGGAGGGGATGTCGCTCGCCTTGCGGAAGACGTCGACGATGTCGGGCACGACGGGCAGGTCGGCGAGGCTCTTGTAGACCGGCTGCCCGAGGATCTCGGTGGCGTTCGGGTTCACGAAGAACAGCTCGTAGTCGCTCGACTGCTTCAGGTACGTCGAGACGAAGTACGACGAGCGCGCCGGGTTCGGCGACGCGCCGACGATTGCCACGGTCTTCGCGCGGCGGAGGATGTCGAGGCGCTGCTTCGCATCGGGCCCCACCCAGGTGCGCTGCGAGCGCAGCATCTTCGCCAGCGGCGAGTTGGCCGGGACCGAGCAGCTCAGCCCGTTCGACAGCTGGACGACGGTGTCGTCGGTCGTGCTCATGGGATCAGACCTCCACGGTGGGGGAGAGGAGGGTGGCCGAGGCGTCCTCCGGGAGCTCGCTCGGCGCGTCCGGCGTGCCGTGCTTCTCGACGGCCGTGGTGAGCGCCTGGTCGAGGTCGTAGATGATGTCGTCCGCGTCCTCGATGCCGACCGACAAGCGGACGAGGCCGGGCAGGACCCCCGCGTCGAGCAGCTGCTGCTCGGTGAGCTGCGCGTGCGTCGTCGACGCCGGGTGGATGACGAGGGTCTTCGCGTCGCCGATGTTGGCGAGGTGGCTGGCCAGGTCGACCGACTCGATGAAGGTCTGGCCGACGGCGCGGCCGCCCTTCACGACGAAGCTGAAGACCGATCCCGGCCCCTTCGGCAGGTACTTCTGCGCGCGCTCGTGATGCGGGTGCGCGGGCAGGCCCGCCCAGTAGACCGCCTCGATCCGCGGGTCGGCGTCGAGCCACTCGGCGACGCGGCGCGCGTTGTCGACGTGGGCCTGGATCCGGTACGGCAGCGTCTCGACGCCCTGGGCGAGGAGGAACGCCGAGTGCGGGGCGAGGACCGGCCCGATGTCGCGCAGCTGCTCGGCGCGCAGCCGGGTGAGGAACCCGTACTCGCCGAAGTTGCCGTCCCAGGAGAGGTCGCCGTACGAGGCGACGGAGTCGTGCAGCAGCGGGAACTTCTCGTGCGAGTAGTGGAAGCGGCCCGACTCGACGACGACGCCGCCGAGCGTGGTGCCGTGACCGCCGAGGAACTTGGTCGCCGAGTGGATGACGATGTCGGCTCCCCACTCGATGGGGCGCACGAGGTACGGCGTCGCCACCGTCGAGTCGATGACGAGCGGGATGCCGGCCGCGTGCGCGACGGCGGCGAGGCCCTCGATGTCGGCGATCTCGCCGGACGGGTTCGCGATGGTCTCGGCGTAGAGGACCTTGGTCTTCTCGGTGATCGCGGCCGCGTAGTCGGCCGGATCGCTCGACTGCACGAAGGTCGTCTCGACGCCGAAGCGGCGCAGGGTCACGTCGAGCTGCGTGATGGATCCGCCGTAGAGATTGGCGGAGGAGACGACGTGGTCGCCCGAGCCGACCAGCGCCGCGAAGACGATGAACTGCGCCGAGAGGCCCGACGCGGTGGCGACGGCGCCGAGGCCGCCCTCGAGGCTCGCGACGCGCTCCTCGAACGAGGCGACGGTGGGGTTGGAGAGGCGCGAGTAGACGTTGCCGTACTTCTGCAGCGCGAAGCGCGCCGCGGCGTCGGCGGTGTCGTCGAAGACGAACGCGCTGGTCTGGTAGATCGGCAGCGCGCGCGCACCGGTCACCGGGTCGGGGATGTTGCCCGCGTGGATTGCACGCGTCTTGAAGCCGTACTCGCGATCTGCCATGCGATCGACGTTACCGTCGCCCTCCGACAGCGGGGCGCGAGAGCTGTCGCAGTCCGTAACAGTCCCAGGATCAGACCGTCGCGTGCACCGCCGCCAGCGCCATCGCGGCGATCGCGAACCACGAGCCGAGCGCCACGACGAGCGCCCGCCAGCCGGTCGTCACGAGCGCTCGCAGCCGCACGCCGGTGCCGAGGGCGAACAGCGCCGCCGCGAGCAGCCAGGTCTGGGCGGTGTCGGCACCGGCGAGCAGCTCCTCCGGCAGCGGAACCCAGGTGCGCAGCAGCACGGCCGCGAGGAAGCCGACCACGAACAGCGGCACGATCGCGGGCCGCGGTCCGGCGTCCGCGCCGCCCCGCCGCGTCACCGCTGCGGCGATCGCGACCATCGGCGCCAGCATCACCACGCGCGTCAGCTTGACGACGACCGCGATCGCGAGGGCCGACGCGCCCGCGACCTGCGCCGTCGCGACGACCTGGCCGACGTCGTGCACCGACGCTCCCACCCAGTGCCCGAACTGCTCCGCCGACAGGCCCAGCGGATGCTGCAGCGCCGGCAGCACCGCGATCGCGAGCGTCCCGCAGAGGGTCACCAGCGCGACCGGCACGGCCTGCTCCGACTCCTTCGCCCGCGTCGCCCCGGCCATCGCGCCGACGGCGGAGGCGCCGCAGATCGAGAACCCGGCCGCCAGGAGCAGGGGCTCCCGACCGGGCAGTCCGAGTGCCCGCCCGAGCGCCCAGGTGAGCGCGAAGGTCGCCAGCACGATGCCCACCACCACGAGGATCGCCGCCCAGCCCAGTGCCGCGATGTCCACGAGCGAGAGCTTCAGCCCCAGCAGCACGATCCCGGTGCGCATGAAGGTCCTCGACGAGAACTTGAGCCCCGGCGAGAGCGCACCGCCCAGCGCCGGACGGGCCGCAGGCACCTGCGCCACGAGGATCCCGAGCGCGACGGCGGCCGTCAGCATCGGCACCGCCGGCACCAGCGCGTGCACGAGCGCGGCGAGGACCGCCGCGCCCGCGCAGACCCCGACTCCGGGACCCAGGCGCCGGATCAGACCCACGACGGGAGCCACATGTGCGCCTGCCAGAAGGCGAACGAGGTCTGCTGCCCGGTCCAGAGGGGGTAGAAGAACGCGGTGAGCGCGGCGGCGAGCGCGACGAACACCAGCACGATCACGAGGCCGCGGGTCCGCTTCGGCCGCTCGTCCTGCGGCGAGCCCATCACGATCCCCGCCGTCATCGCGAGCGCGAGCATCATGTAGGGCTGGAAGACTACGCAGTAGAACTGGAAGACCGTGCGGTCCAGGTAGAGCATCCACGGCAGGTACCCCGCGACTATCCCCATCAGCACGAAGCCGGCGCGCCACTCCCGGTACCGCGCGAGGCGGTAGAGCAGGTACAGCAGCGCGGCTACTCCGGCGTACCAGATCAGCGGATTGGCGACCGACGTGATCGCCTCGTCGCAGCGGATCGCCGTGCAGCCGTCGACGCCCTGGGCCTGGTCGACGAAGTACATGCTGGTCGGCCTCGTCATCAGCAGCCAGGTCAGCGGGTTCGCCTCGTACGGGTGCGTGGCGCGCAGGTTGATCGAGTAGTCGTACATCTGCACGTGATAGTGCCAGAGGCTCTGCGCCCAGTCGGGGACCCAGGCCAGAGCACCCGTCCAGGCGTTGCCGGGGGCCTCCGTCGCCCACTGCCTCGCCCAGCCGCCGGAGGTGCGGAGCCAGCCGGTCCAGGTGAGGAGGTAGGCGGCGAGCGCGATCGGCACGACGAGGAGGAACGTCACCGGTCCCTGCTTGAGCACCGCCCCGCTGCCCCAGAACGGGACGCCCGCGCGGCGGCGCATCAGCGCGTCGACCACGACGAGGTACACGCCGTAGGCGGCGAGGAAGTAGATCCCCGTCCACTTCACACCGGCCGCGAGGCCGAAGACGAAGCCCGCGACCAGGAGCCACGGCCGCCACCAGAGCACGGGCCCCCAGCTGGGGAGGGCCCCCGCGGCGACCTTCTCGGCGAGTCGCAGCTCCGCCCAGCGGCGGTCCAGCAGCACCGCCGCCACTCCGCAGAGCGCGACGAACATCAGGATGCCGTCGAGCAGCGAGACGCGCGACATCACGATCGCGTGGCCGTCGAGGGCGAGGAAGAGGCCGGCGAGGGAGGCGATCAGCGTCGAGCGGACGAGCATCCTCCCGATCACGATGACGAGCGCCACCGCGAGGATCCCGACGACCGCGGTCGCGACGCGCCAGCCGACGCTGTCGTCGGCGCCGAACGCGCCCATGCCGAGCCCGATGATCCACTTGCCCAGCGGCGGGTGCACCACGAAGGAGGGGGCGCCCGTGAAGGTGTCGACGTCGCCCGCGGCGAAGCCCGGGTCGGGGTCCTCCGGCCAGGCGCCCTCGAAGCCGAGGTTCCAGAGCGTCCAGGCGTCCTTGACGTAGAAGGTCTCGTCGAACACGAGCGAGCGGGGGTGGCCGAGGTTCCACAGCCGCAGCACGGCGGCGAGCACGACCACGGCGATCGGCAGCCCGAGATCCCACAGCCGTCGCCGGAGCGGGGTGAGCGTCAGCCGGGTGAAGACGTCGTCGAACCAGGAGCCGCGCGGCACGTCGGGCTGCGGCTCGCGCTCCCGGGGTGCGGCGGCGGCGACCGCCGCGGGCTCGACGGGCACCGACTGGGTCGCTCCGGCGGAGTCGAGGAGCAGGTCGTCGAAGTCGCGCTGCGGTCGGTCCGTCACCCGGCCATGCTAACGGGGCGTCACGGCACCACGACCGCCCGTCCGCGCACCTTCCCGTCGTGCAGTCGGCGGTACGCCTCCGGCGCCTCGTCGAGGGAGTAGCGCTCGGTGTGCACGCGCACGAGTCCGGCACGCGCCAGGTCCAGCACCTCCATCAGCTCGGTCCGCGATCCCCAGTAGGGCGCGCGCACCGAGGCGCCGTACGGAGTGGAGAAGAAGCCGGTCGGCAGGACGCCGCCGCCGATGCCCACGATCTGCACCGCTCCGTCGGCCGCGACCACCTGCCGGGCGATCTCGAGGGTCGGCTCCGCGCCCACGAAATCGAGGACCACCTCGGCTCCCTCCCCGTCGGTCAGCTCGCGGATCCGGGCGACGACGCCCTCGTCGTCCGAGCGCAGCGTCTCGTCGGCGCCCACCTCGCGGGCGAGGGCCAGCTTCTCGTCCGAGAGATCGAGGACGATCACGCGGACCGGTGAGATCGCCTTGAGGATCTGGATCCCGATGTGGCCGAGTCCTCCGCTGCCGATCACGACCGCGGACGCTCCCGGCACGAGCTTCGAGGCGACCGAGCGGATCGCGTGGTACGGAGTCAGGCCGGCGTCGGTCAGCGAGACGGAGTCGACCGGGTCGAGGTCGCCCAGCGGCACCAGGTGCCGGACGTCGTCGATGACGACGTACTCCGCCATGGCGCCGGGCGAGCCCAGTCCGGGAGGCGTGATCCCGAGCTCCGCCGCGTGCGGGCAGTAGTTCTCGCGACCGGAGGCGCAGGTGCGGCAGACACCGCAGCCCCAGGGCCCGTAGACCGCGACCGGGTCGCCCACCTCGACCCCCGTCACGCCCTCGCCCAGCTCGTCGACGACTCCGGCGCCCTCGTGGCCGAGGGTGAGCGGGAGTCCGTAGGTGTACTGGTCCTCGGGGAGCCCCATCAGGAACGAGTCGGAGTGGCAGAGTCCGGCCGCGGTCACCCGCAGCAGCACCTGGCCCGGCCCGGGCACGGGCTTCTCCACCTCGACGACCTCGGGCTCGCCGCCGATCTCGCGGTACTGCACTGCCTTCACGGTTCCCCTTCTCCCTCCCGGGCACGACCGTCCCGGGACCTCCACCCTCCGCTCTGCTCCTGGGACCCCGCAGGGGGCTTGCGCTGGATCGGGGCTGGGAGACTGGCCGCATGATCATCCTCGCGGGCACGCCCATCGGAAACCTCGGCGACGCCTCCCGGCGGCTCGTGGAGGCGCTCTCGACCGCGAAGCACGTCGCCGCGGAGGACACCCGCGTCACGATCCAGCTGCTTCGGGCGCTCGGCATCGAGAACCGGCCGACCCTGTACGCCCTGCACGACCACAACGAGCGCCAGCGGGCGGCCGAGCTCGTCGAGCTCGCCCGTGAGGAGGACCTGCTCGTGCTCAGCGACGCGGGCATGCCCACGGTGTCCGATCCGGGGTACCACCTCGTCGAGACCGCGGTGGCGGCCGGAGTCGCGGTCACGGCGCTCCCCGGGCCCTCGGCCGTGCTGATGGCGCTCGCCGTCTCGGGTCTGCCGACCGACCGCTTCAGCTTCGAGGGCTTCCTGCCGCGCAAGCACGGCGAGCGGGTGTCGACCTTCCGCGCGCTGGTCGACGAGCGCCGCACCATGGTGTTCTTCGAGTCCCCGCATCGCATCGGCGACGCGCTCGCCGACCTCGTCGAGGCGATGGGCCCCGAGCGCCGGGTCGTCGTCTGCCGCGAGCTCACCAAGATGTTCGAGGAGGTGCGGCGCGGCACCGCGGCCGAGCTGGCCGAGTGGGCGGCCGGCGGGCTCCGCGGCGAGATCTGCCTGGTGGTGCAGGGCGCTCCGGAGCGGGAGGCCTCGCAGGAGGACGCGCTCGCCGACGTCCTCGCCCGGGTCGCCGCCGGGGCGCGGCTCAAGGAGGCGTCCGCCGAGGTCGCCGAGCGCACGGGGCTCTCCCGGCGCGAGCTGTACGAGGCGGCGCTCGCCTCCCGCTCCGGAGCGCCCTGCAC
>NZ_JAMRYM010000050.1:0-27290 GCF_023743255.1 Rathayibacter rubneri
CGCGCGGGGCGCTCGGGGCGCTCGGGCTCCGGGTGCTGGTTCTGCGTGCGCTCGGGCTGCTCGGGCTCCGGGCGCTTCGCGGCCCGCTCGCGGCGCAGCGTGTCGAGGGTCGCCCACGCGGGGGCACCGGAGTCGCGGAGCAGGTCGTCGAGGCGGCGCGCGTACTGCGCCTCGTCGTCGCGGTCGACGCGGTGGTAGAGCACCGCGAGGGCGCGCACCGGATCGTCCGAGCGGGGCCGGTCGAGCTCGCGCTCGGGCACGACGATCGCCCAGAACGCGTCCAGCGGCAGGGTGCGGAAGCCCATCGCCTCGTCGGGGAGGCGGGTGCCCGCCGAGGTGCTGCGGGTGCCGGTGCGGGACGCGACGACGACGCCGCCGGCGGGCGGGCCGACGCGGTAGCCGGGTGCCCGCAGCGGCCACCACGGCACGTGCACGCGGAGGCGGCCGAGGTCGGGGTCCGGGATCTCGCGGACGCCGGTCTCGCTCCTCAGGTAGCGGAAGCGGTCGTCGAGGCGGTCCGACGGGAGCGCGGAGCGGACGCCGTCGGGGGTGATCTCGACGGGGATCGTGCCGCGCTGGAACGAGCCCTGCATCGCGATCTTCGCGTTCCAGCGGTTGAAGAGGTACAGGAGCACGAGAGGAAGCAGGAGCCCGAGCAGGAGGAGCACCAGCGCGATCAGTCCGATCGCCGCCGCGTTCACCGGGAAGGTCGACGGGAACGAGAGGGCGACGGTCTGCGGGGCGCTGCCTCCGTCGGCGGTGCGGATGTCGAGGGGCAGGGTGGCCGACACGGTGGAATCGGCGGGCACCGGGTTCTCGGCGGTGACGGTGAGGGTCTGGGCGCTGCCGGGGGCGACGACGACGCAGTCACCGGGCGCGAGCGCGGCACCACTCGCGTCGGTGAAGGTCCAGGTCCAGCTGCCGGCACGGTCGGCGTTGTCGCTCGTGACCTCGGGAGGCGCGGCGAGGCAGACCCGGCCGTCGCCCCCGGCGGTCGGTCCCTGGAGCGCGAGGGTCCCCTCCGCTCGGCCCTCCGCTCCCGTCAGCTCGCTCAGCACGAGCGGCGAGGAGACGCTCGGGAACGACGCGGGCAGCACGGTGGCGACCCGCTGCTGCGTGGTCACGGGCGCGAGGGCCACCGCGTGCGGCGCGGTGCTGAGCGGGTCGAGGGAGGCGGTGACGAGGATCTCGGAGGCCGTCACGTCGGCGGGCAGCGGGAGGGTGATCGCTCCGGACGCCTCGTCGATGCGCGCGTCCTCGAGCGGCGAGGTCGCGCCGTCGGCGGTCGACGTGGCGGTGAAGACGGCCTCGTCGAAGACCGAGAGGTCGGCCGCAGTGCCGTCCGCGTTCTCGACGCGGGCGCTGAGGGTGGCCGAGAGCGAGCCGTCCTCGGCGCGCTCGACCGAGTTGGCCTCGTCGAAGACGATGCGGAGGTCGCTGAAGAAGAAGACGTCCTCGGTGCCGGCGGCGCTCAGCGTCCACTGCCCCTGCAGCTCGGGGCGGTCGACGGTCAGGGTGACCAGCGAGACGCCGGACGAGCCGGTGACCTCGAGCCCCGCGGTACCGGAGGCGGCCGACAGCACGGGCAGGTCGGACCCGGCGGGAGGGGTGAGGGTCCAGGCCGGGTCGGACACGACGGCCTGGATGCGCGAGACGCCGGCGTCGATCCAGAAGGTGCCGTCGGCGGCGAGGGGCTGGGCGGAGCCGCCGGCGATGCGGCTGCCGAGCTCGAGGAACACGGAAGCGAGCGCGTCGGGGTCGGAGGCGTCGACGACGGCGCCGCGGACGGCCCCCTCGGGCGCGGTGGCGGGCCCGCACGACGCGGTGCCGCCTCCGTACTCGCCCGTGCCCTCGACGAGGGGCCACATGATGCCGGCCTGCTCGCGCTGCTCACCGTCGGCGAGGAGGGTGCCGAGAACCACGACGCCGGCCTGCCGGAGGGCGGCGAGCACGCCGTTGCCCTCCGGCTCGGCGCCGTCGGGGTCGATGCGGACGCCGCACAGCGCGTTGGTGGCATCCGCGGTGGCCGAGGCCGAGCCGAGGTCGATCTCGCCGTCGGTCAGCCAGACGACGAGCTGGCAGGCGGAGCCGGCGCTCGGCTGGTTCTGCAGCGCGGTCTGCACGCCCTCGAGCCCGGCGAGCCAGTTCGTGCCTCCGCCCGGCGTCTTCTCGCGGATCTCGGCGGCGAGGACGCCCGGGCTGTCCGCGGTCCACGGCCGCCAGTCGACCGCGGGCTCGAAGGCGCGGCTGAAGAAGGCGGCGCCCCAGTTGACCGAGAGCGAGTCGCGCAGCCCGCCGAGCTCCTGGAGGCTGCCCGCGAGGATGTCGGCGCGCGCGACGTCGGGGTCGGAGCCGCGGCCGTCGTCGCCGCCGGTGTTGAGCGAGCCGGAGCTGTCCACGAGGTAGTAGACGTTCAGCACGTCGGAGGAGGAGAGGCAGGTGCGCAGGTCCTCGATCGCGCCGCGGCCGGTGTCGGTGAGGGACGCGGTGGGCGTGGAGACGGTGGTCGCGATCGCCGCGGATCCGCCGGCCAGGACCAGCAGGAGCACCGCGACGACGACCGCGAGGGCCCGCCGGATCACGCGGTGAGCCATTCGGAGACGGGCACGCTGATGTTGAGGACGTGCCAGGCGCCGAGCACGAGGCCCGCGCCCGAGATCCAGAGCAGCGCCCGCGAGTAGAGGGGGTTCGGCACGAAGTGCCGGGCGTCGCGGAGGGCGTGCGAGCGCTGGCTCGAGAGATCCCAGCCGGTCGCGAGGAACACGAGCACGGGAGTGAGGACGTAGCCGACGACGCTCATCCAGACCGCGCCGCCCTGCACCAGCGGGAGCGGGACGCCGAGCACGCGCACGGGGGCCGCGGCCGTCGCGAGGGCCGCGATCGCGAGGACCAGGCTCGCCGCGAAGCCCGTCGCGCCCACGATCAGGGGCAGCGCACGGGCGGAACGACGGGCCGCGGGGGCCCGGTTGAGGACGGTCGACACCGGTCCACCCTCCGCTGTCGCAGCTGAACGCTCCCTGTTGGGGGCGGCATTCCAGTATGCAGAACCCTCCGCGAGGGGCCAAACGCCGCTAGGCGGCGGGCGGCGGCGCGGTCGACTCGCGGACGACGAGGGTGGTGGCGAGCTCGAGGCGGTGCGAGACCGGGGCGATGCCGTCGTGCATCCGGATCAGGGTCTCGACGGCGAGGCGGCCGATGTCGTGCAGGGGCGTGTGGACGGTGGAGAGCAGCGGCGCGGTGGGCAGGTCGGCGTAGGTGTCGTCGTAGCCCATGACGCTGACGTCCTCGGGCACCCGCAGTCCGGCGGCCAGCACGGCGCGGACGGCCTGGAACGCGGCGAGGTCGTTCGTCGCGACGATCGCGGTGGGCGGATCGGGGAGCGCGAGGAGTCCGGGGACGATGCGCTCGGCGCTGGCCATGCCGTGCTCCGAGACGAGGGCCGGGTCCTCCGCGAGGCCCGCCGCGGCGAGGGCCTCGCGATAGCCGCCGTAGCGGGCGCGGAGACCCGGGTTCGCGGCGTCACCGCCGACGAAGGCGATCCGCCGGTGGCCGAGGGCGACGAGGTGCTCGGTCGACTGCTGGCCGCCGACCCAGTGGTTGGAGCCGATGCTCGCGACGGACGGGTCGAGCGGATTCGGGGCGTCGACCGCGACGAGCGCGAGGCCCGCGTCGGCGCACTCGGCGACCAGGCCCGGGTCGATGGCCGTGGTGACGGCGAGCAGGCCCAGGTGGCCCTGCGCGGCGACGGAGCGGACGAAGTCGCGGTCGAAGCGCATCCCCTCCTCCGCGGAGCCGCCGGGGGCGAGGACACGGGTGGCGACGTCGACGCGCTCGCTCTGCGCTCCTCCGACGACCCCCTCGAGCACGCGCAGGGAGTAGAGCGAGAGCAGCGTGTCGAAGACGACCGTGATCGATCCGCCGACCCGCCGCGCGCGGGTGCTGGGCGTGTAGCCGAGCTCGCGCAGGGCCCGCTCGACCCGCTCGCGGGTGGCCGGGGACGCGCCGGGGCGGCCGTTGAGGACCTTGGACGCGGTGGCCTTCGAGACGCCGGCGCGGGCGGCGACGACGTCGAGGGTGACGCGGACGTCGGGGGTGCGAGCCACGGGGGCCTTCCGGTGGTGGGGCGCGGAGGGCCGCGCGGGCGGAGGGTGGGGAGGCTCGGGACTCGAGCGGATGGGACGAGCGTAGCGGAAACTGTTTCCTACCTCCTCTCCTCGGCGCGTCTCGCCGCGTCGCCAGGAGGACGAGGCGGGGAAGTCGGGCGTTGCGCGCCGGTCGGCGGCCGCCTACGCTGAGCCCGATCGCGAAACTTTGCGAAACAGTTTCAAGAAGGGCTTCCCCATGACCTACACCCCGCCCCAGGTGCTCTTCGGCGCCGCGTACTACCACGAGTACCAGCCCACGCCTCGGCTGCGGCAGGACTTCGAGGAGATGCGGGACGCCGGCTTCACGGTCGTCCGCGTCGGCGAATCGGTCTGGTCGACCTGGGAGCCGGAGGACGGAGTCTTCGACCTGGAGTGGATCACTCCGGTGCTCGACACCGCCCGGGAGTTCGGCATCGGCGTGATCCTCGGCACGCCGACCTACGCGATCCCGCCGTGGCTGCAGCGCCGCTACCCCGAGATCAACGTCGAGATCGCGACCGGCAAGCCGTTCGGCTGGGGCATGCGCCAGGAGATCGACGTGGCCCACGCGGCGTTCCGCTTCCACGTCGACCGCGTGGTCCGCCGGATCCTGGAGCGGCACGCCCAGCACCCCTCGATCATCGGCTTCCAGGTCGACAACGAGCCCGGGGCCTGGCAGATCTTCAACCACCAGGCGTTCGAGCGGTTCCGCGACCGGCTCCGCACGACCTACGGCACCGTCGAGCGGCTCAACGAGGAGTGGGGGCTGACCTACTGGTCGCACCGCCTCACCGACTGGAGCGATCTCTGGCGGCCCGACGCCAACTTCCTGCCGCAGTACGACCTCGCGTGGCGGCTCTTCCAGGCCGACCTGGTCACGGAGTACCTGCAGTGGCAGACCGACATCGTGTCGGAGTACGCGGGCGAGCGCTTCGTGATGACCTGCCTGTCGTACACGCGGCCGACCATCCGCGACGACGCCGTCGGCGCGATGATGACGGTCACCGCGGGCAACCCGTACTACAAGGCGCAGGACTCGCTCGCGCTGCCCGACGCCGAGGTGAAGCCGCAGACCTGGTGGACGCAGGGCACCTGGGCGCTCTACCACTCCGCCGACTGGATGTACGGCACGCGGCACGAGCCCTTCCTGGTCACCGAGGTGGGCGCGCAGTCGATCGGCTTCTCGTCGATGAACAACCCGTCCTATCCGGGCCAGCGCCGCCAGGGCGTCTGGGCGCTGATCAGCCGCGGCGCCCAGATGATCGAGTACTGGCACTGGCACACCCTGCACTTCGGCCCCGAGACCTACTGGGGCGGAGTGCTCCCGCACTCGCAGAAGCCGGGACGCACCTACCGCGAGATCGCGGCGATCGGGGCCGAGCTCGGCGAGCTGGGGGATCGGATCGTCGGACTCGCGCCGGACGCGCAGGTCGGCGTCCTCTACGACCACGCCTCGAAGTGGACGCTCGAGCGCTTCGGACCGCTCGGCGGACCCGACGGCATGCCCGTGCCCGACTCCTACTCCCCGCTCGTCGAGGCCTTCGTGCGCGGCGCGTTCGACGCGGGGCTGCAGACCCGGCTCTTCCACGCGAGCGGACTGCTCGAGCACGACGCGGCGACGGTGGCGGCCGAGCAGCCGGTGTTCGTGGTGTCGGCCTACTACGCGGCCGACGACGCGGTGCTGGAGTGGCTGCTCGCCTACGCCGCGGCCGGCGGGCACCTGCTGCTCGGCCCCCGCACCGGCTACGCCGACACCCAGGCGCGGGCCCGGCTCGAGGTCGCCCCGGGCGGCGGCCTCTCGGCGGCGGCGGGCGCCTGGTACGACGAGTACACGAATCCGGAGCAGCCCGTGCCGGTCGTGGCGGTGGCGGCCCCCGGACTGCCCGCACTCGAGCTGCCCGACGGCGCCGCGGTCACCTCGTGGATCGAGAGCTACGAGACGACGGACGCCGAGATCCTCGCCCGCTACGGGCACCCGTTCCACGGCGACTACGCCGCGCTGACCTCGCGGGCGCACGGAGCGGGACGCGTTTCGACGGTGGGCGGGCTGCCCGACCCGCGCTTCGCCGCGGCCGTGCTGGGCTGGGCGGGCGAGGTCGCCGGCGTCGCTCCCTGGCGTCCGGAGGCGGGCTCGGTGCGCGTCCACTCCGCCGTCAACGCGCGGGCCGAGCGCCTGCACGTGGTGCAGAACTGGTCGTGGGACCGGGCGGCCGTCGTCGTGCCGTTCGCGGCCGAGGACCTGCACTCGGGCGAGCCGAGAGCGGCCGGCTCGGAGCTCTTGCTCGGCCCGTGGGACGTGCGCGTGCTGGTCACCCCCGCCTGACGCCCGGGCTCCGGCCCCGCGAGACGGGAGCCGGAGCCCTGCTCAGGCGTGCGGGTGGGTGCGCTCGAGGGACGCGCCCTCGATGTCGACGTCCGGCAGCAGGCGGTCGAGCCAGCGGGGCAGCCACCAGGCGGAGCGGCCGAGCAGGTGCATCAGCGCGGGCATGAGCAGCATCCGCACGACGAACGCGTCGAGCAGCACGCCGAACGCGAGACCGAACCCGATCGAGCGGATGATCGTCGACTCCGAGAAGACGAAGCCGCCGAACACGGCGATCATGATCAGCGCCGCCGCGATGACGACCGACCTCCCCGCCTGGAACCCCTGCGCCACGGCGAGGCGCGCGGACGCGCCGTGCACGTACGCCTCCCGCATCCCCGACGCCAGGAACAGCTGGTAGTCCATCGCGAGCCCGAACAGGATGCCCACGAGGATCACCGGCAGGAAGCTCAGGATCGGACCGGTCGCGTGCAGGCCGATGAGATCGGCTCCCCAGCCGAACTGGAACACCGACACGATCAGGCCGTAGGTCGCGAACAGCGACAGGATGAAGCCGCCCGTCGCGATGACCGGGACCAGCAACGAGCGGAACACCACGATCATGATGAGCAGCGAGAGCCCGACGACGACCGCGAGGTAGGTCGGCAGCACCGCGTTCAGCCCCTCCGAGATGTCGATGTTCGTCGCGGCCTGGCCGGCGACTCCGAGCACGACGCCGTCGCCGACCGGCGGGAGGGCGCGGAGGTCCTGCACGAGCCGCTCGGTCGAGGCGCTGTTGGGCCCCTCGGCGGGCAGCACCTGGAAGGCCAGCAGCGTGCCGTCGTCGGAGGCGGCGATCGGCGCCACGGCGACCACGTCGTCCTGCTCCGCGATCGTGCGGGCGATCTCGACCTGCGTGCGCAGGAGGTCGTCGTCGGCGACGCCGTCGGGGACGGAGGCGCTGACGAGCAGCGGACCGTTCGCGCCGGCCCCGAACTCGTCGCCGACGATCTCGAAGGTGCGGGCGCTCGTCGACCCCTCGGGCTCGCTCGAGCCGTCGGGCAGCCCGAGGCGCATCGAGAGCGACGGGATCGCGATGATCAGCAGGGCGACGACCGTGCCGACGACCGTGACGACCGCGCGCAGCGTCGACATCGGGCGGGCGGGAGCGAGCGCCTTCTGCCGGCCGATCGTGGACCGGGCCCTCCGGCGCAGCAGTCGCGTGCCGAGGAGCCCGAGGATCGCCGGGGCGAGCGTGACCGCGATGAGCACGGCGACCGCGACGCAGACCGCTCCGACCGTGCCCATGAGGCCGAGGAACGGGATGCCGGTGACGTTGAGCGCGAGCAGCGCGACGACGACGGTCGAGCCCGCGAAGACCACGGCGGTGCCGGAGGTGCCGTTGGCGAGGCCGATGGACTCGCGGACCTCGACGCCCGCGAGCACCTGCCTCCGGTGCCGGTTGACGATGAAGAGGGAGTAGTCGATGCCGACCGCGAGGCCCAGCATCACGCCCAGGACCGGGGTGACCGAGGCCATGTCGATGACCCCCGAGAAGGCGAGCGAGGCGGTGACGCCCACTCCGACTCCGACGAGCGCGGTGACGATCGGCAGCGCCGCCGCGACGAGCGAGCCGAGCATCACGATCAGCACCACGGCGGCGAAGACGAGGCCGACGACCTCGCCGACTCCGAAGATCTGCGGGACGCCCTGGGCGAGGTCGGTGGCGAACGTGACGTCGGCGCCGGGCACGGGGGCGTCCTCGAAGTGGTCGATGACGCCCTGCTTGACCTCCTCGGACAGCTCGAGGCGCGGGTCGGTGAACGAGACGTTCACGACGGCGGTGGAGCCGTCGTCGGACACGACGCCGATGCCGTCGGCGTAGCCGAGCAGCTCCTCGCCGAGGTCGAGCGGCTCGGCGCCGGCCTCGAGCTCCTGACGCGAGGCGTCGAGGGTCGCCTGCTGCTCCTGCAGCGCGCCCGCCTGCGCGTCGAGCTGCGCCTGCTGCGCGTCGATCGCCGCGAGCTGCTGGGCCGTCGCGGCCGTCGGCCAGCTGCGCGGCTCTGTCGATCTGCGACTGCCGGGCCTCGAACGGATCGACGACGGCCGCGACGCCGTCGAGCCCGGCGGCCGAGTCGGCGAGCGCCGAGATCGCCGACTCCTGCTCGCCGGTCAGCGCCGAGCCGTCGTCGGTGCGGTAGACGACCGTACCGGTGCCGCCGGCCGTGTCGGGCAGCTTCTCGGCGAGCTGGTCGGTCACCGCGCCGGAGGCCGTTCCCGGGATGTCGAAGCTGTTGGTCAGCGTGCCGCCGGCGGCGAGGAACGCGCCGACGGAGACTCCGAGGATCACGACCCACGCGGCGATCACCGCCCAGGCGCGGCGGGCGGCGAGGGAGCCGAGACGGAAGAGCAGGGTGGCCACGGGGGTCTCCAGACGGGCGGGAAGCGGGGGTGCGCCAGATCATACGCGACGTCTCGTCTAGTCAGTGGGAGTAGCCTGGGAGGCATGACGGAGCATCGGAGCGGCCCGGTCCGCAGCGCCGCGGCGCGCGAGTCGGTCCTCGAGGCGACCGCGCGGCTGTTCGCCCAGCAGGGCTGGGACCACCTCACGATGGAGGGCGTCGCCAAGGAGGCGGGCGTCTCGAAGCAGACCGTGTACCGCTGGTGGCCCTCGCGCGGCTCCCTCATCGCCGACTGCATGATCGAGGGGCGCCTGGTCGCCGTCGAGATCGCGATCGCCGACTCCGGCGACCTGCGCCGCGACCTGGAGGAGTGGCTGACGCCGATCCTGGCGCTCGCCGAGACCGAGCAGGGCACCGCGCTCATCCGCTCGCTCGTCGCCGCCGGCTCCGAGGACGCGGCCGTGGGCGAGCGGCTCATCACCGCGTTCGGCGTGGACCGCACCCTCTCGGAGCGCTTCGCGAGCGCCGTGCGCGCAGGCCAGCTGCCCGAGGACACCCCGGTCGACGAGATCGGCTACGCGATCCTCGGCGCGATCGTCCTGCCGACGGTCGGACGGCGCGGGAGCGTGCCGGCGGCGGTGCGGCGTCTCGTCGACTTCCTGGTGCGGTCGGCGTAGGCGCGACCCAGGCTCCGCGCCGCCGGGTCGACGCGCCCGACCCCCGCCGCGACGCCGGGCGTCACATCGATTCGACCCCGGCCGGACCGGCTGCTTCACTACCTAGCATGAGTAGGGATGTCGTCGTCGTCGGAGCGGGTCTCCTCGGGACTGCCACCGCGCTGCACCTCGCGCGGGCGGGCGCCCGGGTCGTGCTGCTCGACTCCGGAGCCGCGGCGGGGGGCACGACCGCCGCCGGCGCGGGCTTCGTCGGGCTCTGGGCCGCGGGCTACGCCTGGTACTGGAACGAGTCCGAGCGCGACCTCGAGCAGTACGGGATCGACTTCTACCGCGGTCTCGCAGCGGAGCACCCGATCCACCTCCGCGAGACGGGCAGCGCCTGGCTCGCCGTGAGCGACGCGGGGGTCCGCGACCACCTCGGACCGCTCGCCGCGCATCCGCTCCGCCCCGACGGCGCCCGCGCGCTCTCGCCCGACGAGGCCGCCGAGCTGATCCCGGGGCTCGACCCCCGCGCCGTGTCCGGCGGATTCGTCCATCCCGGCGGCATCCAGATCAGTGCTCCGGATGCGGGGCTCGCGCTCGTCTCCGCCGCGCGCGCCGCGGGGGTCGACGTGATCGAGCACGCCGCGGTCACCGGAGTCGTCTCGACCGACGGACGCGCCACGGGCGTCCGCACCGCCGACGGCCGCTCGTTCGCCGCCGACGCGGTGGTCCTCGCCGCGGGCTCCTGGACGAACGCCCTGCTCGCCCCGCTCGGCCGCCGACTCCCCCTCGCGCGGGTCGTGGCGAGCCGCCTGACCACCGCCCCCTTCGGCCTGGATCCGCTGCCGACCCTGATGCTGCCCGAGCTCGACGGGCTCTGGGTGCGCGAGCACCTCGGCGGTCTGACCTACGGCAACGGCGTCGGCTACGAGCCCCTGGGCGAGGCGGCGGCCGACCGTCGACCGCAGCGCACCGACCTGATCGAGCGGATGGACGCGCACCTGGCGCCGATCCTCACCCGCCTGCTCCCCGCCTCCGCCGACGCGGTGCGCGCGACCGAGTGGACGCAGGGGGTCGTCTCGTACACGGCCGACCGGCGCTTCCTCGCCGGGCCGGTGCCCGAGCTGCCCGGGCTGTTCGTCGCGGCCGGCGACAACGAGTCCGGAGTGACGCACGGACCGGGGCTCGGCCGCCTCGTCGCCGAGCTCGTGCTCGACGGGCGCGGCACGCTCGGCGACGCGAGCCGCTACGCGCCGGGCCGCTTCGCTCCGCAGCCCTTCGCCGACGAGGCCGCGGTGCTCGCCGCGATGCCGCCCCGACGCGAGGTCGACGCCGAGGTGCCGCGATGACCGGGCGCGACGTCGTCGTCGTCGGAGCCGGGCTCGTGGGAGCCGCGGCCGCCCGCTCCCTCGCCGAGCGCGGCGACCGCGTGATCGTCTTCGAGCGGTTCGAGCGCGGCCACGACCGCGGGTCCTCCCACGGCGAGACCCGCATCTTCCGCCGCGGCTACCCGCAGGACGACTACCGCGCGCTCACCGGCCGCGCCGCCCGCGAGTGGGCGCGATTGGAGCAGGAGAGCGGACGCCGCCTGTTCACCGCGACCGGAGCGATCGACCACGGCGACGCCGAGGCCCTGCGCGCCGTCGAGGACGCGTTCACGCGCGACGGCATCCCCGTCGAGCGACTCGACGCCGCCGAGGCCTCGCGCCGCTGGCCCGGACTGCGCTTCGAGACCGACGTGCTGCTGCACCCCGAGGGCGGGCGGATCGACGCCGCCGCCGCGATCGAGGCGCTGCTCGCGTCGGCCGAGTCGCACGGCGCGATCGTCCGCGACAGCGCCGGCGTGCAGAGCATCGAGGAGCGCGAGGGCGGCGTGCGCGTCGTCACCGACGAGGGCCCGCTGACGGCCGACGCGGTCGTCGTGGCCGGCGGCTCGTGGACCCCGGCGCTCGTGGGCGGGCTGGTCGAGGCGGCGGGCCGGCGCCTGCCTCCGCTGCGCGTGACCCAGGAGCAGCCCGCGCACTTCACGACGGACCTGCCGCTGGAGGGGTGGCCGAGCTTCGTGCACCACCGCGGCGACCTGCCCGTGATCTACGGCCTCGCCACTCCGGGAGTCGGAGTGAAGGTGGGCGAGCACGGCACCGGGCCGGTCGTCGATCCCGACCGCCGCGACTTCCGCGCCGAGCCCGAGCGGCTGGCGCGCCTCGTCGCCTACGTGCGGGACTGGCTGCCCGGAGTCGACGCGGCGAGCGCCGACGCGATCAGCTGCCTCTACGACATCACCCCGACCGAGGACTTCGTGATCGACCGGGTCGGGCGCGTGGCGCTCGCGACCGGCTTCTCGGGCCACGGGTTCAAGTTCGGGCCGGTCCTCGGCGACCTGCTCGCCGACCTGGTCGACGGAGGCGAGCCGCTCGGCCGCTTCCGCCTGGGCCGCGTCCCCTCCCACCCCTGACGAAAGCAGCAGCATGCACTCCTCCCGCGCGCTCGGCGTCCTCGCCGTGCTCGGCACGACCGCCCTCCTCGCCGCCTGCACCGGCGCGACGAACGGCGGCGGCGACTCCTCCGACCGGCTCGTGATCGGCACGACCGACTCGATCGTCTCGCTCGACCCGGCCGGTGCCTGGGACCGCGGCAGCTTCACTCCGCAGAACCAGATCTACCAGCACCTGCTGAGCTACGAGGACGGCGACACCACGCCCGTGCCCGAGGCCGCCGAGGAGTGCGGGTTCGACAACCCGACCACCTACCGCTGCTCGATCGCGCCCGATCTGACCTTCTCGAACGGAGACGAGCTGACCGCGTCCGACGTGGTCTTCTCGTTCCAGCGCGTGGTCGACATCGCGGCCGACAACGGGCCCTCGCCGCTGCTCGCGAACATGGAGTCGGTCGCGCAGGACGACGACGACGTCGTCTTCACGCTCGCCGTGCCCGACGACCAGACCTGGCCGTACGTGCTCTCGAGCATGGCCGGGCCGATCGTCGACGAGGAGGTCTACCCGGCCGACGCCCTGCTCGACGACGCCGACGTGATCGGCTCGGGGCCCTACGCCGTCGAGAGCTACGAGGACGGCGGACTGCTGCTGCTCGCCGCGAACGAGGCCTACTCGGGTGACGCTCCCGTGACGGCGCAGGTCGTGCTGAAGCCCTACACCTCGTCGACGAACCTGCGTCTGGACGTGGAGAACGGCGGGGTCGACGTGGCCTACCGCTCGCTGACCGCCACCGACGTGGAGGACCTGCGCGACGACTCCGCCCTGCAGGTCGTCGACGGCCCGGGCGGCTCGGTGCGCTTCCTGACCTTCAACGTGACCACGCAGCCCGGCGGCACCCCGGAGCAGAAGCTCGCGATCCGCCAGGCCGTCGCGTCGCTCGTCGACCGCGAGGAGCTGGCGGAGCAGGTCTACCGCGGCACCTACGCGCCGGCGTACTCGGTCGTGCTCGACGGGCAGACCGGTGCGACGGAGGCCTTCGCCGACGCGTACGGGGCCTCTCCCGACCCGGACGCCGCCGCCGCGCTGCTCGCCGCCGCGGGCGTGCAGACCCCGGTCGCGCTCCCGATCCAGTACACGAGCGACCACTACGGACCCGACTCGGCCCAGGAGTACGCGCTCGTGAAGGCGCAGCTCGAGGAGTCCGGCCTCTTCACCGTCGATCTGCAGTCGACGGAGTGGACCAGCTACGTCACCGAGCTCGTGCCGGAGTCGGGCTACCCCGCGTACCAGCTCGGCTTCTTCCCCGACTACCCGGACCCCGACAACTTCCTCCGCGCCGCCTACTCGTCGACCGGCTCCTCCGTCGCGAACGGCTACGCGAGCGCCGCCGTCGACGCGCTGATCGACACGGAGGCGACCGCCACCGATCTCGGAGCGCGCACGGCGGCGATCCAGGAACTCCAGCGGGTCACCGCGGTCGACGCGCCGATCATCCCGCTGCTGCAGGGCCGCGAGACGGTGGTCGCCGCCGCCGGAGTGACGGGGATCGAGGACACGCTCGACGCGACGTACCTGTTCCGGTTCTCGGCGCTGGGCGAGTAGGGCCCGGCCGGGAAGGCCTGCCGCCGAGGGAACCCCGGACCGTCGAGACGTCCCGCTGCTGCGGGTTCCCTCGACGGGTCGGGGTTCCCTCGGTCGAGGGGGCGGGCGTCAGCGGGTGAGGAGGACGGCGTCCTGCTCCCAGGGGTCCTCGGGCTCCTGCGGGACGGGAGTCGGGCGCTTCGTCCGGGCGACCGCCACCGCGATGGTCGTCACCGTCATCGCGAGGGCGGCGGTGACCATCGCGGGTCCGAGGACGTAGAACAGGTTCTGCAGGACCGCCTCGATGGGGATCGATCCGTCGGACGAGGACCACTCCATCGGCACCATCGAGAGCCCCAGCGGCGCGACGAGGGCGAGCAGCCAGAGCGCCAGCGTGTAGGCGACGAGGGCGATCCACCGACCGCTCATCGGCGGACCGCGCGGACGGCGAGAGCCGCGCCGATCGAGAGGAGGCCGACCGTCACCGCCGGACCGGGCACGAAGTTGACGACGTACATCGCGAAGCGCTCGCTCGCGGTCGACGCGCCGCTGTACATGATCGAGGACCCGGACCAGATGACGACCGCCCCGAGCACGATCAGGAGCACTCCCATCACGACGAGGGCGAGGGGGACGCGGACGTCGGTCGCCCGCCACGACGGCGGCTCGGTCCCCTCCGCCTCCTGGGGCGGCTCGTCCTCCGACTCCGCCGGCAGGCTCGCCGTGCGCTCCACCGGCGGCGCGACACCGAGCGACCGGACCGGGTCGAGCACCGGCTCCGTCGTCGGGAGCACCGCGGTGCGGGGACGAGGGGCCGCCTCCTCGCGGCGCCCCGGACGGCGGAACCGCGCCTCGGCCCGGGCTCCGCGCTCGGGAGCGGGGCCGTCGTAGCCCCGCTGGAACGCCGCGTGGTACCGCGGGTCGGTGTCGGTCGTCTCGCGTGTGTCGGTCACAGGTCCCCCCGGGCTCGTGCGTCCCGCCCATCCTGGCCCATGCGCGGGGCGGGAGCGAGGATCAGCCGGCGACGGCCGCGCGGGACGGGAGGCTCGCGACGGCCGCGCCGACGAGGAGCAGCGCGATCGTCACTCCGGTGAACAGGGGCCAGCCGCCGGCCTCGACGGCGAGGCCGAGCAGCCAGCCGCCCACGCCCGAGCCGACGTAGAACGCGATCGTGTAGACGGCGCCGGCGTGGCCGCGCAGGGCCGGAGCCGCTCGCGCGCCCGTCCACGCCGCTCCGGTCGCGTGCACGGCGAAGAACCCGGCGGTGAGCACGACGAGGCCCGCGATCACCACGGCGACGACGTCGACGAGCATGACGAGCAGACCGACGATCATGGCGGCGATGCCGAGGCGCATGAGCGTCCTGGATCCGATCCGCGGCGCCCATCGCCCGGCCAGCCGGGAGGACGCGGTGCCCGCCAGGTAGGCGGCGAACAGGAGCGAGACGAGGGCCGGCGGCAGTGCGAACGGCGGGGCCTCGAGGCGGAAGGCGAGGTAGTTGTAGACGGCGACGAAGACCCCGACCACGAGCACGGTCTGCACGGCGAGCGCGAGCAGCACCGGGTCGCGCAGGACCCGCGCGGTCTTCGCCCGGCCGCTCCCGCGCTCCGGAGCGACGGCCCGCGGCGAGGGCCCGCGCGGCGCGAGGAGCGCGAAGGCGATCGCGGCGACGGCGCAGACGAGGGTCACGACGAGCAGCGCGGGGCGCCAGCCGACGAGCGGAGCGAGGGGCCCGGCGATCAGCCGCCCCGCCGCTCCCCCGATCGTGGTCCCCGAGACGTACGCGGCGGCGGCGGCCGTGGCGACCGCTCCGCCCACCCGGTCGTGGATCGCGGCGACCGCGAGGGCCGGCACCGCTCCGAGCACGGCGCCGCCGAGGAAGCGGAGCACCAGCAGCACCTCGAACGACGGGGCCGCGCAGGCGAGCAGCGCGAGCACCACCGAGGACAGCACGGCGATCCGCATCGACGCGAGGCGCCCGATCCGCTCGGCGATCGAGGCCCACGGCAGCACCATCAGTGCGAGTCCGAGGGTCGCGGCCGAGACGGTGAGGGCCGCGTCGGCCGGGGTGAGCGCGAACTCCCGCGCGAGCTGCGGCAGGACGCTCTGCACCGCATACAGCTCGGCGAAGGTGGCGACTCCGGCGGCCAGGAGCGCGAGGGTCATGCGGAGGTCGGAGCGCTCCTGGACCGGGGCGCGCTCGACGATGCTCATGCTCTCGAGGCTAGGAGCGCGCGGATCGGATGACCAATGCCGGTTCACTGCTGATCTATACGCTGGCTGCATGAGTGACGACTCCGACTGGCCCGCGATCCTGAAGCTGCTGCCCGTCCTCGTCGCGGTCGCGCAGACGGGCAGCGTGACCGCCGCCGCCGAGGAGCTCGGAGTGCCGCAGCCCACGGCGAGCCGCTCGCTCGCGCGGCTCGCCGAGCTCGTGCGCGCCCCGCTCGTGCGGCGCGAGGGCCGCGGCGTCGTGCTGACGGAGGCGGGACTCCGCCTGGCCGAGGCCGCGCAGGACGGCATGGCGGTCATCCGCACGGGGCTCGCGGAGGTGCGCCAGGCCGGTGAGCTCGAGAACGGGCGCATCTCGATCGCGTTCCAGACCCTGCTCGGCGAGAGCTACGTGCCCGACGTGATCCGCCGGTTCCGCCGCCGGTGGCCGCGGGTCGGCTTCGGCCTGCGCCACGGCTCGCGGGCGCTGTGCCTGCGGGCGGTGGCCGACCAGGAGGCGGAGCTCGCGATCATCGCGGACCCGCCGACCCTGCCCGGCACCACGACGACCACCCTCTACACCGAGCCGCTGCTCGCGGTCGTGCACCACCGGCATCCGCTCGCCTCGCGCCGCTCGATCACGGTGGAGGACCTGCACGGGCTCGACCTGATCATGCTGTCGGCCGGCTACGGCCTGCACGAGTCGGCCCGGCGCCTGCTCCGCCACGACGGCCGCGACCCGGAACCGGTCTTCGAGGTGGGCGACTACCGGGCCGCGCGCGGGCTCGCCGCCGCCGGTCTCGGAGTCACGATCCTGCCGCCGAGCCCGTCGTCGATCGACGACGGCGTGCGCGAGATCCCGATCGACGATCCGCGGGCGATGCGCGAGATCGGAGTGCTCGTCGCGGCGACCGGCAACCCGGTGGTGCCCGAGTTCGTGCGGGCGCTGCGCGTCGCGGCGGGTGCGCGGGGGCGGGTCGTCGACTGACGCTCTGTCAGCTGCGGTAGATCTCGCGCCGGTGTCCCAGCGCCAGGACGAGGACGATGAGCCGGTCGTCCTCGATCTCGTAGACGATCCGGAAGTCGCCGACCCTGACGCGCCACGCACCGCCGCTGTTCACGAGCATCGTCGACGCCGGCGGACGGGGGTCGTCGGCGAGGAGTTCGAGAGCGGCCTGGACTCTGCGCCTGTCCTGCGGATCGAGCTTTCTCAGCTGCCGGACGGCCGAGGGCTCGAGCTCGATGCGGAACGTCACGAGAGGCCGAGCTCCGCCTTCACCTCGTCCCACGGAACCGGCGTCGAACGGGTGCGCTCCCGCTCCTCCCGAGCTGCCACTGCGGCCATGGCGTCCTCCGCATCCTCCGCCAGCTCCAGGAGGCGGTCGTACTCGTCGGCATCCACGATCGCGACGACCCGCCTGCCGCGTCGAGACAGGTAGACCGCTTCGTGCGCGAGGTGGGCGCGATCGACGAGGGCGCCGAGCTGCCGCTTGGCGTCGGAGACCGGAAGGATCTGAGTCATGAACCAAGAGTACTGAAAGATCTTCTTGATCAGATGGTGCTGATGAGTCCGCTTCCACTGATGAGCGCTCTGATGTCAACCACAGGACACGGCGGGCACTCCTGCAGGAAGCTCGGAGAGGATCCACTCACCCTTCCGCCGCACCACTTCCCCCGAGGACGGCACCGGCCATGATCCTGCTCCGCACCCACTCCAACCGCTGGATCGCGCGCGCCCGCCGCGCAGGGGCCGTCGTCGGCGTGATCACGCTCGCAGTCGATCTGGCACGGCCCGTCTACCGGACGATCCGGCTGGATCCGAGCGGCGAGCGGCTCCTGCTGCGCGACACCGACACCCTGGAGGAGGCCTTCGCCGTGCTGCTCGCGGGGGTCGAGCGGGCGCGGATCGCCGCAGAGGCGGAGCTCGCCGGACCGGTCGCGCCCCTGACGGTGCGGGAGCTCGCGGAGGACGCGGCGACCGCGTCCGAGGAGGACGGGATCGCCGCTTGAGCCTCTGGCGCGGCGGCACGGCGACGTCGCCGACGCCGTCTCCCGGGTCGACATGCAGCTGCACATCGCCGCCTGCACGCGGGTGCCGCGGGTCCCTCAGCCGCCCCGGCGGATGCAGTGCGCGCCGGAAGGGCGTCTGGCAGGATCGAGCGATGGGGAGGAAGAAGATCGGGATCGCGTCCCTCACGGCGGTGCTCCTCCTCACCGGGTGCACCAGCAGCACACCGCCCGGGGACGGGCCGTCGGCGCGCCCTGCCGGGTCGACGACCGCGGAAGCGGCCGGACCGTCGGGGTCGCCCGCGTCCGATGCCTCCCCGCTCAGTGCGGATGCCTCCCCGCTCAGCGCGTTCGAGCAGCAGCTCCCCCTCCGGGGCGACTTCCTCAGCCAGCAGTCCGCGACGACCGGCTCGGTCCTGATCGAGCGCCGCGCGGACGGATCGACCTGGGCGGTCCTGTCCGGGTTCTCGACCGGTGACGCCTCCGACCTGAGGCTCTCCCTCGAGGAGGGGGCGCTCGAGCAGGACGGCTCGGGCGCCTGGGTCGATACCGCCGGCTACTCGTTCGAGATCGCCCCTCTGGATCCCGACCTGCCGGACCAGGAGATCGCGATACCCGGGGCTCGGACCATGCCGGCGATCGCGACCCTCACGGTGATGGACTACGGCGGCCCCGGCTACCCGTCTCTGGGATCCGTCGCGCTCACCGGGTAGTCGCGTCAGCCGCGCGGAAGGCCGGGATCACCCGCTCCGAGCCCATCAGACGCCCCTTCCTGCGGCAGGATCGCCTCATGGGCAGCAGCATCCACAGCGAGGTTCCGGACGGCCTTCGCAGGCGCGAACGCACGGCGAAGGTCATCGCCGTGACCCTCACCTGGCTGTCCGTCCTCCCCGCAGCGCTGCTGACGGCGGCCTTCTTCCTCGTGCAGGAGCCGCCCCTGCTCGATCCCGAGGACTTCCCGGACTGGACCGGCCCGAGCCTGCTCGACATCGCGCCGTGGCTCCTGCTGTTCCTCCTCCCGCCCCTCGTGACGGGCGCTGCGGGGCGATCGAGTGGAGGGTCCGAGGGGTGGCAGGAATTCCGGCACTCCGGCGGCGTGTGCCTTCTGGAGATGGCGCCGTTCATCCTGCTCTCCGCGGCCTCGGCGTGGGGATGAGTGCGGAGCCGCCGGTCGACGGAGCCGCTCTCGCCGGGAAGCGCCCGGTGACGGTCCGGAGCTAGCGCGTCGGCACGGAGCCGGTCGCGGTCCTGTCCGAGCCGGGTCCCTCCGGAGCCGCTCCCGCGCTCTCCTCGCGGAACATCCGCTCGGCCTCATCGCCTCCCACGGCCTCGCCGCGCGCGACCATGCCGGCCTGGTCCGACAGCGGGATCTGCTTCAGGAAGATCGCGAGCACGAGGGCCAGCAGGATGAACGGGATCAGGTACCAGAACACCGGCGCGAGCGAGTCGGCGTAGGCCGACACGACTCCGTCGCGCACCTCGTCGGGGAGGGTGCTCAGCGTCTGCGGGTCCAGGGTCGCCGCCGAGGCGCCCGCGGCCGCGTCGCCCGCTCCGGCGAAGACCGTCGTCAGCTTCTCGGTGAGCGAGTTGGTGAAGATCGTGCCGAAGATCGCGACTCCGAGCGCGGCGCCGACCTCGCGGAAGTAGTTGTTCGTGCTGGTCGCGGTGCCGATCTGCTCGGCGGGGACGGCGTTCTGCACGACCAGGACCACGACCTGCATGATCAGGCCGAGGCCCGCGCCGAAGACGAACAGGTAGACGCAGATCAGCGGGATCGGGGTGTCGGCGGCGAGCGTGGTCATGGCCGTCATCGCGATCGCGGTGAGGATCGTGCCCACGATCGGATACGCCTTGTACTTCCCGGTCTTCGTGATCGCGATGCCGGACAGGATCGACGTGCCCATCAGGCCCGCCATCATCGGCAGCATCAGCAGGCCCGACGCGGCCGCGGAGGTTCCGGACGCCATCTGCAGGAACGTGGGGATGAATCCGATCGCCGCGAACATGCCCAGGCCCAGGGTCAGGCCGATGGCCGTGGCGTTGAGGAAGATCGGGTTGCGGAAGAGGCTCAGCGGGATGATCGGGTCCTCGGCGCGCGACTCCACCCAGAGGAAGCCGGCGACCGAGAGGACGAGGCCGGCGCCGAAGAGCCAGGTCTCGGGGGCGGCCCAGCCGTGCTGCGCGTCGCCGCCGAGGTCGCTGAAGAAGATGAGGAACGTCGTCGCGGCCGAGAGCAGGACGACGCCCGGGATGTCGATCCTCTTCTGCGCCCTCCTGCTGGGCAGGGTCAGCGCGAACCACGCGATGGCGAAGGCGGCGATGCCGACCGGGATGTTGATGTAGAACGCCCACTGCCAGGTGAGGTGGTCGACGAACAGGCCGCCGAGCAGGGGTCCGGCGATGGCCGAGAGACCGAACACGGCGCCGATCGGGCCGAGGTACTTGCCGCGCTCGTTGGCCGGCACGATGTCGGCGATGATCGCCTGCGAGAGGATCATCAGCCCGCCGCCGCCGAGGCCCTGCAGCGCGCGGAACACCACGAAGCTCCAGAAGTCGCCCGCGAACGCGCAGCCGACCGAGGCGATCGTGAAGAGCGCGATGGCGATCAGGAAGAGGTTCCGCCGGCCGAGCACGTCGCCGAACTTGCCGTAGATCGGCATGACGATCGTGGTCGCGAGGAGGTAGGCGGTCGTGATCCAGGCCTGGTGCTCGACTCCGCCGAGCTGGCCCACGATGGTGGGCATCGCGGTCGAGACGATGGTCTGGTCGAGGCTCGAGAGCAGCATGCCGGCGATGAGCGCCGAGAAGATGATCCAGATCCTGCGCTGCGTCAGCAGGAGCGGCTTGGCGGTGGCGGTGGTCATCGGTCCTCTTCGGGAGTGGTGGGGGCGGGAGCGAACAGGGCGCGGGCCTCGGCGAGGCGGGAGCGGAGGATCTCGGGGAACGGGGCCGGGGACTCGGCGGTGAGCGCCTCCTCCACGGACAGGCGTGCGACGGTGCCGACGAGCTGCACGGCGAGTCGGAGTCGCGGATCGCCCGGCTCCAGGCCCTCGCGCTCGGCCGCCAGGCGCTCGAGCAGGCGATCGCGCTCGCTGCCGACCTTCAGCAGCGCGGCGAGCAGCTTCGGCTCGCGCTCGAGCAGGGCGACGAGCTCGTGCGCGCGCTCGGGGGTGAGTCCGATGGCCTCGAAGTGCTCGATCGCCAGGTCGGCGAGGGCCTCGGGCAGGTCGGCGGACACCCGTCCGGGCGCGCCGCCTCCGGCGAGGAAGCGCGCGACGGCCTCGCCCTCGAGCCCCTCCTCCGGGCGGCCGAGGACGGCCTGCTCCTTGGAGGGGAAGTGGTTGAAGAACGTGCGGCGAGAAAGGCCGACGTCCTCGCAGAGCCCGTCGATCGTGAACCCCTGGATGCCGTGCTCGACCGCGAGCTCGCGGGCGCGACGGGCGAGCTGCTCGCGCCGCTCCGCGACCTGGCGCGCTCTCGCGGTGGTCGTTGCACTCTCGAACATGGAGTGCATTATTGCACAACATGCATCTTCGATGGGCGTGCCGCGGGAACGACAGCGCGGACGGGCCCCTGCCGGAGCAGGGGTCCCGTCCGCGGAGGTCGGTGCGAGGGGGGTGCTACAGCGTCAGCGCGTGCTCCCCCGCGGTCAGCTCGCGATCCTCGGTGCCGGCCGCGCGGACGACCGCAGTCGCCCCCTCCGGGACCGTCACGGCGAGGGAGACCCCGTCGGCGGTGCGGTCCCAGCGCACCCGCGCGAGGCCGTGCGGCGTCTCGAGGGTCGACTCCGCCCACTGCAGCTCGTCGCCGGGCTGCGGGGCGACGAGGATGCGGGAGTAGCCGGGGTCGAGCGGGGCGAGTCCGCCGACGACGCGGTGCAGCCAGTCGGCGACGGCACCGAGCGCGTAGTGGTTGAAGCTCGTCATCTCGCCGGGGTTGATGGTGCCGTCGGGCAGCATCGAGTCCCAGCGCTCCCAGATCGTGGTCGCGCCCATGGTCACCGGGTAGAGCCACGACGGGCACTCGCGCTGCAGGAGCAGGCGGTACGCGGCGTCGACGTGACCCGTCGACGACAGCGCGTCGGTGATGAACGGGGTGCCCGCGAAGCCGGTCGAGATCGTGTAGCCGCTCTCGGCGACGAGCTCGGCGAGGCGGTCGCCCGCCCAGCCCAGCTCGTCCTCGTCGAGCAGGCCGAAGACGATCGCGAGGGAGTAGACCGTCGTGCAGTCGCTGAAGACGCGCTGGTCGGCGACGTACCGCGAGCGGAATCCGGCGCGCAGGCGCTCGGCCAGCTCGGTGAACTCGGCCTGCTCCTCGGTGCGGCCGAGGACGGCGGCGGAGTCGGCGACGATACGGGCCGTGCGGTACGCGCACGCCGTGGCGACGACTCCGGTGTCGGCCTTCGCGTCGGCGGGGGCGTCGGGCGCGGCGTCGGGGTCGAGCCAGTCGCCGAACTGGAAGCCGGTGTCCCAGACGCCCGACTCGGACAGCTTCGAGCGGACGCGGCGGGCGTGCGAGGCCATCGAGGGGAACGACTCCTCGAGCACGACCGGGTCGCCGTAGGCCTCCCAGACCGCCCACGGCACCCAGGCCGCGGCGTCGCTCCAGAGGGCCGTCGAGTCCATGGGCGGGAAGCTGGTCTCGGCCTCGCGGTACTTCAGCACGTCCGGCACGACGAACGGCACGGCGCCGTCGTGGTGGGTCTGCTCGAGGGCGAGGTCGCGCAGCCAGTCGCGGAGGAAGTCCTTCGCGTCGGCGAGGTACACGGCGGTCGGCGCGAACGCGGCGATGTCGCCGGTCCAGCCCAGGCGCTCGTCGCGCTGGGGGCAGTCGGTGGGCACGTCGAGGAAGTTGCCTACCATGCCGCGGTAGACGTTGTCGTGCAGCTGGTCGAGCAGCGGCTCGGAGCTGCGGAAGGTGCCGATGCGGCGCAGGTCGCTGCTCACGACGACCGCGGTCAGGGACCCCGGCTCGATGTCGCCGGGCCAGCCGTCGACCTCCGCGTAGCGGAAGCCGTGGAAGGTCAGCGTCGGCTCGAACACGTCGCGGCCGCCCGAGAGCGTGAAGCGATCGGTGGCCTCCGCCGCGCGCAGCGGGCGGACCCCGAGCTCGTCGTCCTCGAGGACCTCCGCGTGGCGCAGGGTGACGACGGATCCCTCCGGACCCTCCACCTCGACGCGGAGCCAGCCGACCAGGTTCTCGCCGAAGTCGACGAGCGTGCGGCCGGACGGGCTGGTCCAGATGCTCTGCGGGGCGACCTCGCGCAGGCGCCGCACGGGCGGGGCGGTGTAGGGCTCCAGCAGTCCCGGGTCGACGTCCACCTCGTGCACGGCGCTCCAGCCGGAGTCGTCGAAGCCGGCCTGCTTCCAGCCCTGCGGCTCGAGGCGGGCGTCGATGTCCTGGCCGTCGTAGAGGCTGTCGGCGGTGGTCGCTCCCGAGCCCGCCTTCCAACCGGTGCCGGTCGTGACGACCTGCTCGGCGCCGTCCTCGAAGCGGATCCGCAGCTCGGCGGCGCCCGCGATCTCGGGACCGTAGGGCGCGGCGCCCTCGCCCCAGGTGAGGCGTCCGCGGTACCAGCCGTCGCCGAGGGCGAGGGCGAGGGTCACGGAGTCGCCGGTCACCAGCGCCGTGACGTCGTGCTCGGAGTAGCGCAGGCGCCACTCGTAGCTGGTCCAGCCCGGGGTGAAGAGCTCGTCCGAGACGGGGGTGCCGTCGATCCACGCCTCGACGATGCCGAGCGCCGACAGGCGCAGGACCGCCTCGGTCACGGCTCCGTGGCCGGTCTCGAGCGGGGTCTCGCGACGGAGCAGGGGCGAGCCGGGGAGCTCGTCGTCGGGCGCCAGGAAGCGGGCGGTCCAGTCGGTCATCATCGTCCTTCTGCGTAGTGGAGTGCGGAAACGGTCGTGGAGGGATCGGAGCCGGCGAGCGGCGCGGAGGAGGAGCGGATGCGCAGCACCGGGTCCACCTCGAAGTGCACCGGGTCGGTGCGGCCGTCGAGCCGCCCGAGGAGCAGCTGCACGGCGCGCTCGCCGAGCTCCTCGCCGGACTGGTCGACGGTGGTCAGCGCGATGCCCGGGTGCCCGGCGACCTCGATGTCGTCGTAGCCGACGATCGAGAAGCGCTCGGCGCCCAGGCCCGCATCGGCCCGCGCCCAGAGCGCGTCGAGCGCGAGGGCGTCGTTGCCCGCGAAGAGCGCGGTGGGCCGCTCGGGCGAGCGGAGGACCTCGAGGGTGCGCGCGTAGGCGTCGTCCTGGCTGGGGCTGAGGTAGAGCACGTCGGTCTCGAGGCCGGCCTCGCGCATCCGCTGCTCGTACCGGGCGAGTCGGACGGCGTGCGGGGCGCCGGTCACACGCCGCACGATCTCCTCGCTCACGGTGAGGTGCGCGATGCGGCGGTGGCCCAGGGCGAGGAGGTGGTCCATCACCTGGTCCGTGCCCGCGACGTCGTCGTTGGTGACCGTGTCGTAGCCGACCGAGGCGTCGTGCCGGCCGAGCATGACGATCGGGGTGCGGACCGAGAGCTTCTCGAGCCACGACGGCTCCACCATCGGCGACACGGCGATCAGCCCGTCGACCTGGCGGTCGACGAGGGCCTCGATGGCCCGGAACCCCTCGCCCGAGTCGCTCTGGGCGGGCGCGACGATCAGCTGGTACCGGGTGCCGTCGAGGGCGGCGGCGGCTCCGGTGACGATGCGGTTGAAGAAGGAGTTGCCCAGGTGCGGCACTTCGACGCCGATGGTGAAGCTCGCGCCGCGCATGGCCCGGGCGGCGACGCTGGGCCGGTAGCCGAGCTCGTCGATCGCCGCTGCCACGCGCTCGCGCATCGCCGGGCTGACCCCGTAGGCGTTGCGGATCACCTTCGAGACGGCGGCGCGGGAGACCCCTGCGCGCAGAGCGACGTCCTGGATGGTGGCGGGTCCGCGGGTCGCGCCGTCGGTCGAGCTCATCGCGTTCCCCTCGCCTTCTCCGCCTCCGGTGGATCCCCGCCGGACGGCCTCGATGCGACGCCGCGAACGCCACTGTAACGCTTCGGTCGCGATGGTGTAGATCGGTCCACAAATTTTCGTAGATCGATTGACACGTTTCACGGAGCCGACGTATGTTCTCCCTGCATCGCCCGCCGACCGGCCTTCCGGACCGCAGCGGACGACCGCCCCGGGCACCCCCCGCAACGAAGAAGTTGTCTTTACATGGAGGTAAAGGATGTCGACCCGACAGAACCGGCGAGCAGTGCTCGCCCTCGGCGCAGGAGGAGCGGCCCTCGCTCTCGCGCTCACCGGCTGCAGCACCGGCGGCGGCGACTCCGCCGACGGATCCCAGCTCTCGATCCTCATCGACAACCAGGAGGCGACCGTCACGACGATGAACGCGCTCGTGGCCGCGTACCAGGAGGAGAACCCCGACGTCACGATCGACGTCGAGACCCGGCCGCAGGGCAGCGAGGGCGACAACGTCGTCAAGACGCGCCTCTCCACGGGCGAGATGAACGACCTGTTCTGGTACAACTCCGGCTCGCTGCTGAAGGCGATCAACCCGGACCAGAACCTCGTCGACCTCTCCGGCGAGGAGTGGGCGGGCAAGGTCGACGAGAACGCGGTCCGCGCACTGTCGGGCGACAACGGCCTCTACGGCGTGCCGCTCGGGCAGTCGATGGCGGGCGCGATGCTCTACAACAAGGACGTCTACAGCGAGCTGGGCCTCAGCGTCCCGACCTCGTGGGACGAGTTCGTCTCGAACGCGGAGGCGGTCAAGGCGGCCGGCACCGTCGCTCCGATCATCCAGACCTACGGCGACACCTGGACCTCGCAGCTGTTCCTGCTCGGCGACTTCGCCAACGTCCTCGCCGAGGACCCGGAGTGGGCCGAGTCGTACACGGCGAACGAGGCCAAGTACGTCGACGAGCCCGCCTTCGCCGGGTTCGAGCACCTCGAGCAGCTCAGCAAGGCCGGGCTGTTCAACGAGGACTTCGCGTCGGCGACCTACGACGACGGCGTCCGCATGATCGCCACGGGCGAGGGTGCGCACTACCCGATCCTGACCTTCGCCGCGCAGCCGCTGATGCTCAACTACCCCGACGACGCCGACAACGTCGGACTGTTCGCGATCCCCGGCGACGAGACCGACTCGCCGCTGACCGTGTGGCAGCCGTTCGGCGTCTACATCCCGAAGTCGACCGAGGGCGCGAAGCTCGACGCGGCCAAGGACTTCGCCGCCTGGCTGGCGACGCCGGAGAGCTGCGAGATCCAGAGCGAGACCACCGCTCCCCAGGGCCCGTACGTGATCGAGGGCTGCGCGCTCCCGGACGACGTGCCGCCGATGATCTCGGACATGCAGCCCTACTTCGACTCGGGCAACACGGGCCTGGCGCTCGAGTTCCTGTCGCCGATCAAGGGACCGGCGCTCGAGCAGATCACCGTCGCGGTGGGCTCGGGCATCACCCCGGCCGCCGAGGGTGCGAAGCAGTACGACGACGACGTGACCAAGCAGGCCAAGCAGCTGGGCCTCGAGGGCTGGTGACCGACGGGGCTCGCCCGAGCCCCTGATCCCGGGGGCGGCGCCAGAGCGCCGCCCCCTTCCTTCTTCCTCTCGCCCGATCGACGGAGATCCGATGACCGCACTCACGCAGGAGCGCCCTGCCCCCGCGCCCGCCCGCTCGCCCGGGAAGCCTCCCCGGCGCCGGGCGATGAAGAGCCCCTACCCCACCTGGTTCTACCTGCCCGCCGGCGTCTTCTACGTGGTCCTGTTCCTCGTGCCGACGGCGGCCTCCCTCTACTTCTCGCTCACGCGGTGGACGCTGTTCGACTCGACCTTCATCGGTCTGGAGAACTTCGTCGAGTTCTTCCAGGACCCGGCGCTGACCACGGGCTTCGTCAACACGTTCATCTACGCGGCGATCACCTCGGGCCTGAAGATCGTGCTCGGGATGCTGCTCGGCCTCCTGCTCAGCTCGCAGATCATCGGGCGCGGCTTCCTCCGCAGTGTCGTGTTCTTCCCCGTCCTCGTGTCGACGATCGGCATCGGCATCACCTTCAAGGTGCTGCTCGATCCCTTCGACGGCCTGATCAACCAGGGCCTCGCGACGATCGGCATCGCCGGCCCGGGCTGGCTGACCGACCCGCAGTGGGCGCTGCTCTCGGTCGCCCTGGTCGACGTCTGGAAGGGCGTCGGACTCGCGACCCTCATCTACATCGCGGGCATCGTCGCGATCCCGCAGGACTACTTCGAGGCCGCGCGCGTCGACGGCGCCGGCGCCTGGCACAACTTCCGCCACATCACGCTGCCGCTGCTGCGCCCCGCGACCGTGACCGTGATCCTCCTTTCCCTCATCGGCGGGCTGCGCTCGTTCGACCTCATCTGGGCGATGACGAAGGGCGGCCCCGGCTTCACGAGCGACGTGGTCGCCTCGGTCATCTACAAGCAGTACCAGGCGGGCTTCTACGGTCTCTCGACCGCCGGCAACGTGATCCTCTTCCTCGTCGTGGCAGCGCTGATCTTCCCGCTCTCGGCCTGGCTCAACCGGAAGGACAAGGAGCTGTGACCACCACCCCGCTCACCCCCGCCCCGCTCTCG